>RFUD01000100.1 GCA_009923125.1 Planctomycetia bacterium | reverse complement strand
GCTGCGGGCCTCCAGCCCTCCGCTCACTCGACTCCGACTGCGCTTCGCCATCCTGGCTCCGCTTGTCTGCGTACGCCGGCTCAACGGTAGGGGTGACCCCGAGCCTCCCCCTCTTGCCGACGGCACACGGTGACGAACTCAGCTCGGGGCTGCCGGTGCCCCGGCGACGGGGCATTGGCAGCCCCGAGCCGGCTGCAGTTCCACCGGCGCCGGTGCCGCGCGTCACGCTAGTCGGCGGTGCCCGGCGGCTCGTACTCGAATTCCTTCCACTTCATCGCCCGGCGGAAGGGTTCGATGCGGAGCACCACCTCGCCGTTGTGGAAGATCCGCACCGTGCCGTTGGTCTCGCTCACGGCCACCGCCACGCTCTTCGTCCGCCGCGTGATCGCCGCCGCCGCCCAGTGGCGGGCGCCGAGGCCCTTGGCGACCGACACGCTCTCGGCCGAGGCGTCGATGTAGCGGGCCGCACCCTCGACCGTGCCGTCGGGACCGACGACGAAGGCGCCGTCGAGCTGGGCGATCTCCTTGATCCCTTCGCGCACCCGCGGATCGGAGAGCCGGCGCTCGGTGCGGCTGTAGCCGCGGACCGGATCGAAGCCCGTGGCGTGGCTGGACTGCAGCACCTTGCGGGTGTCGCCGACGACGAACAGCGTGCCCACCGGCTTGCCCTCGCGGCCCTCGCGGCCGATCTCGACGGCCAGGTCCACGACGAGCTTGAGCGTCTCGAGCGGCACCTTCGTCTCCAGGTTGCGCAGGTCGCGGCTGGTGAGCTGGCCGAGGTGCTCCTCGAGCCGCAGCAGGCTCACGGAGTCGGCGATGCCCGCCTCGAATCCGCTGTACACGGCCACCACCCGGGCCTCGGGCGCGATCAGCTCGTCGGCCACGCACTCCAGCAGCGCCTGGGTCAGCCGCTCGTGGACGGGCAGACCGGCCACGTCGAGCAGCACCGGCCGCAGCCCGTGTTCGGCGGCGCCCGCGAGATGCTCCTCCTCGTCGGCGGCGACCAGGATCCGCGCCGGCCCCGCCCGCCCGCGCACGAGTTCCCAGTCGAGCCGCTGGTCAACGAGCAGCAGCAGGGCCTCCGCCTCCGACGCCTGGCGCAGCCGTGAGCCGGCGTCGAGCAGGTGCTCCATCTGCGGCGAGAGATCGGCGGGCGACATGCGGCGGTTCCTGTTTCCCGGCGGCGGAGGAGCTGCCCGAGGGGGAGGGCGCTGCCGCGGGAGCGTGCGGGCCGCGCGGGACGACCCTGGCCGGAAGCCTACGGAGTGTCCGGGATCGGTTCAAGAACGTGGCGGCTCGCCGTGAGCGCCGGCGTCACCGGCGGACGGGCTTGTCAGCCGCCGGCGTGCCGCCCGAGGCCCGGCCCGCGCCGGGCTTGGTCGCCATCTGGGCGGTGTCCGCCGCCTTCATCGGCCCGTGGAACGCGGCGATGCCGCCCGGCAGCACCGTTCCCCACGCCCGTTCCTGATAGATCGTGAGCGCGTGGAGCGCGTGCCCCATCGGCCCGATTTTCCACTCACGCGAGGGCTGACGGGCCAGGGCCGTGGCCAGGAACTCCACCGCCGCCACGACGCGGGGCTGATAGATCGCCTCCTGGTCGAGCGAGCTCACCAGCCACTCCAGGATGTGGCCCGTGGTCTGCACCTTGCGGTCGATGTCATCCTCGCGGTCGGCCGGATACTTGAACCATTCCGTGCTGAACGAGCCGTCGGGGTTCTGCAGTTTCGTGAGCGCGAAGTGCTGGTAGTCGCGCACGTACTTGTCGGCGCGGGCGTAGTGGCCGTCGAGCCGTCCGGTCGCCCGCAGCCGGCGCTGGCAGCCGTAGGCCAGGCCGAAGAGGCGGTGCGTGCCGCCGCAGGGGGCGCCGCGGATCGGCTGCTCGATCTCCTCGGCCACGAGTCGCTCGAGGTTCCACGTCTGGCCGTCGCGAGCCGTCCACTCCGCGTCGGTCGGGAGATAGTGGGCGAGGCCGATGAGGGCGAACGTCAGTTCGGTCTTCACCTTGCAGGCCAGCTTCTCCTCCTCGACGAGGCTCGCGACCGTGAACGACTTCGACTGCACCGAGATCGGCGAGTTGAGTGCCACGCGACACTGCGCGAGGATCGCCAGATACTGGGCCGAGTGTCCTTGGACGCCGATCCCCTTCTGGGCGACGAGTCGGTCCCCTACCGCGGCGAGCATCACCTGTCCGCGGCAGCGTCCGCCCATGTTCATCCAGCCGATCGCGTTGACGAGATCGCCGCCGGGGCCGCCGAGCCGCAACTGCGTCGGGATGCCGAAGGCGATGAACCCGTGCATGACCTCCCACGGGGTGTTCTCCGCCGTGTTGAGCGGCCGTCGCTGGTAGGCGGCCAGCGTGTCCGCGATCTGGGACTTCAACCGCGCGAACCGCCGCGTCTCGGGCGGCCGGGGGCCGGTGCCCCTGCGGCTCGTGGCGGGCCGCACGCTGAAGGCGGCGGTCGCCTTTCCGCCCGGAGGGGCGTTCAGCTGCGTGTTCGGCGTCGGCGGCTGGGAGGTGCCCGACGCCGCGGTCTCAGGCTTCTTTGAGCCAGGGGTTACCGCCGCGGCGACCACGCGGTCGGCCGACGTCTTGAGCGATTTGGCGAACGACAGGGTTTCGTCCCAGGTCGGGACCCGCATCGCGGCCGGCGCCGGCAGGCTGCCCAGCCGTGCGGTCGGCGACGCCTGGCCGCGGCGTGCGGAGCCGCCGGCCGCCGCGGGCTCCGGTGGGGCGGGCGGCGGCACTGGAGCGGGAATGAATTCCTGCGGCTGCTTCGGCTTCTTGGAGAACGCCTCCAACAGGCGCTTGCCACTGAACACCGGCGGCGCGGCGAGGGTGGCTCCGTCGCGGACAGTCCACATCAGTGCGGCCCCGGCGACCACCCCGGTCAGGCCCAGCCAGGCCAGCCGCCTGCCCGGCGTCGTGCCCGATCGGCGTTTCCATCGCGGACACGGACCCGGTTCGGGGGTCGCATCCTGCGGGGTGCGGAGTTTGTTCAACACAAATGGTGCAGCCGGCTTGCCTTGCAGACGTCTGGGGTGGGGTATCGACCGTTCACCGCACCGGAACAGCGGCGGCGCAAGGACCGGCAGGAGGGTTTGGCCAGACTGCGGAACGGGCCCAGACCGCGTGCCTTGCCAGTGGGCCGCCGCGCAGGGTCAGAACAGCTTGCGGAACGTCTCCGCGATCGACCACGGCTGGGCGCGGGAGGGGTCCGCCGCCCAGTCCCGCCAGGCGTTCACGTCATTGCCCAGATCGCGGCCGCTGACCTCCTTGAGGGCGGCGACGGCCCGGTACTGCACGGCCGGATCGGGATTCTCGAGTGCCTCGGCGAGCACCGGGATCGCCTGCTGATCCTTCAGTTCCCCCAGCATCTTCACGGCCCGCAAGCGGACGTCGAGATCGCGATCGGTGCGATAGCGGGTGGCGAGCAGCTGCACCGCCTCCTCCCCGCCCCGCTGCTTCCACACCTCGCAGGCCCGCAGTCGGACGCGGTCGTCAGGATCCTGGAGCCCGCCCCGGCAGATCGCCAGGGCCGAGGCGGTGTCGAAGTCGGCCGCGGCGGCGACGATTTCGCACCGCACCCGGGCGTCATGTTCGGCGAGCATCGTTTCGGCGAGGCCGCGGGTGAATTCGACCTGCCGCGTCCCGTCGGCAGACCGGGCCTGCTTCGCGTCCTCCTCGATCTTCTTGATCCGCTGATTCGCGGTCGGGCCGTAGAGTTCGGCGTTTTTCAGCGCGCGTTCGCGTGACGTCCACGGCGTCCAGCCCGCGCAGCCGACCCCGCAGGCGGTGATCAGCGGCGGCAGCAGCAGCACGAGCGACCGCAGGAGCAGGCGCTGGAGGGGTGCGCGATGAGGCGGCCCGGCGGGCGTGGCGGAGGACGGCATGGTCCGGTCACCGGAGCGGGGAAAGGCGAATCGGGACAGCCGGCGGACCCTACCCTGACCGGGAGTGATGAAGCCAGACCAACCCGGCGGCGAAAACCGCGATCCGGGCGGGTTTCGGCCCGCGGGGACGATCTCCCAGGTTTTGCACTTTTCCGGCCCCGCCGAACCTGCTCGCATGGGGTGGCCACGGCCGGTGCGGAGGATGGACGATGCGGTGCATGGTGGTCACGACGCTCATGGTCCTGTCGTCGGGGCTGCTGCCGGCCCTCGGTCTCCTCGGTGTCGCGGGACCGTCGTGGGAGCGTGTGCGGATCGGTGGTTCCGACGAGGAACGGGCCGTGACGTGTCGGGTCGTCGCCGAGGCCGTTGACGGAGGCCTGCTCCTCGAGCACGCCGATCAGCGACTGGAGATCGTCCAGCCGGCCGACGTGAAGGCGCGTGAACCGCTCGTGGAGCCCCCGGCCCCGTTGTCGCCCAAGGAACTCGCCGCCGAGGTGCTGCGCACCCTGCCGGCCGGGTTCGACCATCTTGTCACCCGTCGCTATGTGGTGTGTTTCGACACCTCGCGGGCCTATGCCCAATGGTGCGCCGCGCTGTTCGAGCGACTCCACGATGCGTTCATCAGTTTCTGGAGGCACGCCGGGCTCGAACTCGACGGGCCGCAACAGCGGCTGGTGGTCGTGATCTTCGCCGACCGGCAACGCTACGTGGAAACCGTCGCCGGTGACCTGGGGGCGGCGTCGGAGCGGGTCGTGGGCTACTACAATCTGCTCACCAACCGCGTGACGACGTTCGACCTCACGGGCAGCGACGGGCTCGACGGTCGGGCCGGTCGGGCGGCGTCGCGGGCCGGGCTCGAGATCCTGGCCAGCCGCCAGGCCTCGGGGCTCGTCGCGACGCTCGTGCACGAGGCGACCCACCAGATGGCGTTCAACAGCGGGCTGCACCAGCGGCTCGCGGCGGTGCCGCTGTGGGTCAGCGAAGGGGTGGCGATCTACTTCGAGACGCCCGACCTCGAAAGCGACCGCGGCTGGCGCGGCATCGGCGGCGTCAACCGGTCCCGCCGCGAGCGTTTTCTGGCGACGGTGAACCGGGGCTGGCTGGAGCGGCTGGTCCGCGGGGACGAGGCGTTTCGCGACCCCGACTCGGCCCTCGACGCCTACGCCGGCGCCTGGGCGGCGACCGCGTTCCTCCTGCAGGCCCGCAAGGAGATGTTCGTCGCCTACCTGCGCACGCTCGCGGCGAAGGAACCGCTCGTCGAGGATGATCCCGACAGGCGGGTGGCGGAGTTCACCGCCGCCTTCGGGGCCGCGCCCGCAAAACTCGAGGAGGCGATCCTGAAGCACGTCACTCGTCTGAAGTGACCTGCCGGGGCGGCGGCCGGTACACTGAGACAGACCCCGGTGCGGCACGTGATGCCGCTTGTGGTTTCGATGCTCTCGACACGTCTTCGATTTGCAGATTCGCGCCCGATCCGCAGGAGTTTCCCATGACCCGATCCGTCCAGCGGTCCGTCCCTTCCAGCCTCATGCCGCGTCGGGACTTCCTGCACGTCGCCGCGGGCGCGGTGGCGGCCACCGCGGCCATGCCGACGGCCCGTGCCGGGCACGCCGGCACGATCCGACTTGGCCTGATCGGCTGCGGCGGGCGTGGCACGGGCGCCGCGACCCAGGCGGCACTCGCCGACCCCGAGGTGGAGATCGTGGCGATCGGGGACGCGTTCGCCGATCACGCCAGTTCCGCCGCCGACCATCTTGCACGGGACGTCGGGGAGCGGTTCGCATGCCCACCGCAGCGGCGATTCAGTGGCCCCGACGCCTTCCGCCGCGTGCTCGACGCCGGCGTCGATGCCGTGGTGATCGCCGCCCCGCCCCACCTCCGGCCACAGCACGTGAACGCGGCCGTCGCCGCCGGCTGCCATGTGTTCTGTGAAACGCCCGCGGCCACCGACGTGGCCGGGGTGTTGGAGATCGAGATGGCATTCGCGCGGGCGCGGGTCGCGGGGCTGTCGGTGGCGTCCGGGCTGCATGCCCGTCGCGACGCCGAGGTGATCGCCGCGATCGACGGCGTCCACGCCGGCTCGATCGGTCGGCCGCTCCGCGTCGAGGTGTCCGCGGCCCGCGGCGCCCCCTGGCGGGTGCCGACGCGGCCCGGGTGGACGGCCGCGGAAGCCAGGCTGCGAAACTGGATCACGGACGACGCCCTGTCGGGAGGGCCATTCGTCGAGCGATCGGTCCACGCCATCGACCGTGCGCTGTGGGTCCTCGGCGATCGGGCGCCGGAGTTCGCCGAGCCGCTGGCCGGCGGTCGGGCGCAGAGCGGCGCGGTCCGCTACCGGTTCACCGACGGCGCGGAGATCGTGGCGGTGCCGCGGATCGACGACGGTGTGCACGGCGAGACGGTGACCGGCACCCGGGGCGGCTGCGGCCTCCGGCTCTCGGGAGACGGCCGGCGATTCCAGGCCACGATGACGCAATTCATCGCGGGCATCCGCTGCGGCCGCGGGCTGGACGAGGCCGGGATCCTGGTTCGCGGCACGCTGGCGGCGATCATGGGGCGGCGGGTCTCGGTCTCCCGCCGGCCGTTGGCGTGGGCGGAGCTGGCCGCCGCAGACGCCCCTGCTTCTCCAGCCCTCCAAATCGACGGGGGCGTGAATCTCGGCGACGTGTGACGTCGATAATCCCCCCATGGCTGCTTCTCGCGCCACCGTCGTGCAGTCGCTCAGCATCGCGCTGATCGTGTTCGTCATGCTGACGTTCGTGCTGGCGGTCACGACCTACCTGTTCGTTCGCCAGAAGCTCGACGCCGAGGCGGCGTCGCAGGCCGCGGCCGCCGAGATGGCCAAAGCCAAGACCGAACTCGCCGCGTCCGAGGCGGACAAGAACAAGCTCAAGCAGATCCTGGGGTTTGCGGAGGACAAGACGGTCCCGGACATCGAGACCGAGGTCAACGACCTGTTCGAGAAGAACCACGAGGACTTCAACAAGGACTCGAAGTCCTACCGTACGTTCAGCGAGTGGCTGCTGGAGTCGAACGAGGCCAAAGACAAGGATCTCAAGGCTCGGAACGCGAAGATCGACCAGCTCGAGAAGGAAAAGGAGGAGACGATCGTCTCCGCCGACAAGCGCCAGCAGGACCTCGAGACGCAGAAGAATGCCAAGGAAGCGGAGGCCGCCGCGCTGAAGAAGGACTTCGACGCCCGCTGGCAGGAGCACGAGAAGCGGAGCCGGGACCTGACGGAGGCCCAGCAGAAGGCCCTCGAGCGGGCCTCGCGGCTCGACCTCCTCGACCAGGAGATCGCCAAGGGGGAGGCTTTCCTTTCGGCGCCGCGGCAGGCACGGTTCAAGACGCAGCCGCCGGAGGGGCGGCTGGCGATCCTGTACGAAGAACTGCGGGATCGAGAACGGCTGATCGCGCGGCAGAACCAGGTGCTCGGGGACCTGCGGGTCGCCGACAGGAAACTGCAAGACACGGTGCTCGCCGCCACGCCCGACGACGACCGCATCGACGGCTTCGACGGCCGGGTGTTGTCGATCAACGAGATCGACCGCACCGTGCTGCTCGACATGGGCTCGACCCGCGGCCTGCGCCCGGGCCTGGTGCTGAGGGTCTACGACCCGGGCGACGCCCGTCCGCAGGCGGGTGATTTCAAGGCCGTCGTCGAGGTCGTCGCCGTGGAGAGTGGTGCACTCGCGCGGGCACGCATCCGCTCGGCCGCCGTCGGGGACCCGATCCTGTCGGGCGATCGTGTGGCCACCAGCCTGTGGTCGCCGGACGAGGCTTTCGAGGCCGTCATCGTGGGCTTCGTGCAGCTCGACGTCGATCCGAAGCAGGACCAGGATCGTCTCCAGGAACTCGTCGAGCGGCTCGGCGGTCG
>RFUD01000099.1 GCA_009923125.1 Planctomycetia bacterium | reverse complement strand
AGCCTGTCGTACGGCAAGCGAGACGCTTGCCCCACAGGACGGCAAGCGAGACGCTTGCCCCACAGGACGGCAAGTGCCGTGCCGAACAGGATTGGCCGGAGGCCCGCAACGAACGTCCGGCGAAACGGTACGGGGTGACCCCGAGCCGGATTGGCCGCCTCCCGCAGCGGTCGACTTTGCTAGCGGGTGCGGGCGTCGATGTCGTCGGCGGGCAGCCACCGCGCCGCGAGTTCGGCTTGCACGACCGCGGGATCGTCGTCGCGCACCGCGGCGTTTCCCGCCGCCCGCGCGAGGCGGGCGAACGTGGCCCTGTCGGCGGGATCGGTGCGGGGTAGGCGTGCGATGAGGCGTTCGATGCCGGCGGGGTTCCGCGCCGCCGCGGCCGAGAGCGTCTCCATGAAGATGCAGATCTCCTCGAGATTGGCCGCCGCCGACCTCACGATCAGCGGCTGCAGTGTGCGCGCGACGAGTTCGAGGCCCATGCCGTCCACGTCGAGAAAGGCGTCGATGCGGACGGACTGGCGCTCCGTGCCGTCGGCCGCCGGGTGCGGCTCGTGATGGACGAGGATCAGGCAGCTGCCGCTCAGCGGTTTCGGGGCGAGCGAGCCCGAGTAGCCGCCGCGACCGTGGTAGACGAACAGCCCGCCGCGTCCGAGGCGCTCGTGATGCAGGAGTCGCAGCGCGCCCACGGTGCCGTAGCCGTCGCTGAGCCGCCACTGCGCCGGCCCGGCCGGATCGAGCGTCAGGCGGCTGATGCCCAACACCCGCCACACATCGACGATCGCCTCGGGATGGATGAGGGCGAAGTCGAGCAGCGCCGCGTCGCAGGCGAAGGTCTGCACCGGGAGCCGACGGTAGAGCGTGGCGGCGTGGAGCGTCCGCTCCACGGCCTTCCGCGATGCCGCCGGCATCCGCGCGAGCGGCAGCAGCTCGACGGCCTCGCGGCGGGCTTCGCGGGTGGACGAACCGCCGTCGGTCCAGGCGGTCGGCAGTGCCGGCGCCGCAGCCGCACCGCCGCCCGCTGCGGCGACCAGCATGGCGGCCGCGTGCACGGCGACCACGGCCGTGCGCGAACGATGAAACAGAGACGAATGCATCTTGGCCCCCCCGAGCCGTCGCGGGGTCGAAAACGACCCTGCCGACGCAGGAGACTTTTCGGCCTTCGATGACCCTCGGAGCCAGTGAATTTTGCCGGAACACGCGGCCAGGATCGGGCCGGAGGTTGCCCAGCCTGCCCGGCTTCGCACACGCCGGGGGGAGTGGCCGTTGGCCCGTCACCGCGGTTTCCCTACGATCGCCCGCCCCCGCGATCCCGGACTGTGGTGCGATGCCGAACCTCCCCGATCACGAGCCAGCCAGGCCCGCCGACGCACCGTCCACCGACGTGGACGGAGCGTCGGGACATGCTCAGCCCGGCCTGCTGTCCCGTGCGCTCGTGGCCTGGACCCACGTCTGCCTGCAGGCGAGCGGGCTCGTGCTCCTCGTGGCGGTGGCTTCGGCCGTGGCGGCCGGGGTCTACACGTCCCGGTCGCTCGGCTACAAGGTGAGCCGCACCGATCTGCTCGATCCCAAGAGCGAATACAACAAACTGTGGATCGACTACATCGCGGAGTTCGGGGAGGACGACGACGCCGTGATCGTCGTCGAAGGCTCGTCGCGGGTCGCCGTCGTGAAGGCGCTGGAGGCGGTGTCGGCGGCGGTCACCCGTGACGGCAGCCTGTTCCGCTCCGTGCTGCACGAGGTCGATCTGTCGAAGATTCGGGCCAAGGGGCTCCACTACCTCGCGCCCTCCGACCTCGCGGAGATCGATCGGTTCATCGAGGCCACCCAGCCGATTCTCGACGGTGGCTGGGCGCAGCTGAGGGTGGCGACGATGGTCGGGGGGTTGGCGGGCCAGATGGTGGCGGGGCCGCAGCCGGGCGCGTCGCCGGGCCGAGAGGATCCCACCGTGGCGCTCGAGCGCTACAGCGAGAGCCTCGTGGCGGCGCTCGAGGCGGCGGCTCGCCCCGGTCAGGGAGCCCCCGGGGAATATGTGTCGCCCTGGCCGGGGATGCCCGACTCGCTGTCGACGCTGCGCGACCTGTCCAGCCAGCACCTGTTGGCCAAGGACGGCCGGCTGGGGTTCGTGCTGCTGCGGCTGGCCAAGGCGAAGGAGGGATTCGCGGGCGCATCGGCCGCCACCGACGAGCTCCGCAGGCTGATGGCGGAGGTGGGCGAGCGCCATCCAGAGGTCACGATCGGCCTCACGGGCCTGCCCGTGATGGAAGACGACGAGATGCGGTCGAGCCAGCAATCGATGGTCTGGGCGAGCGGCCTGTCGCTGGCGGCCGTGGTGATCGTGATCATCGCCGGATTCGGCGGCGTGCGGCACGCCCTGATGGCGAACGGCGTGCTGGTGATCGGGATGGCGTGGGCCTTCGCATGGGCGACGGCGAGCGTCGGCCACCTGAACATCCTGAGCGTGACGTTCACCGTGACGATGATCGGCGTCGGCATCGACTACGGCACCTACTACATCGGCCGCTACCTGGAGCAGCGCCGGCGCGGGCTCGACTGCGAGGCGGCTCTGCTCGACACCAGCGCCTCGGTCGGCCCCGGGATCCTGACCGGTGCGATCACCACCGCCGTCGCGTTCTTCGCGGCGGCGCTGACGAGCTTCGTGGGCGTGGCGGAGCTCGGGCTGATCGCGGGCGGCGGCATCCTGCTGTGCTGCGCCGCCGAACTGCTCGTGCTGCCGGCGGTGGTGGCGCTGGTCGATCGCAGCCCGCTCGGGCGGCGGATTCCGGTGCCGGTGCCGGTGCACACCTGGCTGGCGCCGGTGTTCCGACATCCGCGGTTCGTCTCCCTGGCCGCGTTGGCCGGCACATTGGCCATCGCCTCGGGGCTCCACGACCTCGACTACGACCACAACCTGCTGAACATGCAGCCCGACGGTCTGGAGAGCGTGGCGATCGAGAAGAAACTCCTGGCCGAGTGCGACCAGAGCGTGTGGTATGCGCTGTCGATCGCCGACTCACAGGCCGAGCTTCTCGACCGCAAGGAGAAGCTGACGGCGCTGCCGAGCGTGGAGCGCGTGGACGAGATCGCGTCGCTGCTGCCGGTGGACGGCGAGCTCAAGCGGCCGCTCATCGAACGGATCGGCTCCCGGCTGGCGAGCCTGCCGGAGCGGCCCCCCGAGATCCCCTGCGACCGGCTCGACGCGCTCGGCGAAACCCTCGCCTGGGCCCAGACGGAGGCCTCGAAGCGGCCGGGAGCGCTGCGCACGGCGTGGCACCTCGAGCGGGCCCGCGACGCCCTGCGGAGGCTGGGGCCGGAGGATTGCGCGCGGGCGCTGGCGATGTTCCAGCAGCGGTCGGCCGGTGAGCTGCTCTCCCGGCTGCACGCCCTCGCCGGCGTCGCCACCCCCGAGCCACCGTCGCTCGGGGACCTGCCGGCGAGTCTCGTGGACCGGTTCGTCGGGCAGAGCGGCCGCCATCTCCTCAAGATCTACGGACGGGGCGACATCTGGGATTTCGCGGCCCTGGAGAAGTTCGTCAAGGACGTGCGCAGCATCGATCCCCGCGCCACCGGCAATCCACTCCAGGCCTACGAGGCGTCGCTGGAGATGAAGCGGAGCTACGAACAGGCGGCGATCTACGCGCTCGTCGTGATCCTGGCCGTGCTGTGGCTCGACTTCCGCAACGTGTCGCACTCGTTCCTGGCCGCGCTCCCCCTGGCCATCGGCATGGCGCAGACGCTCGGGCTGATGGGGCTGCTCGGGATCGACCTCAATCCGGCCAACCTGATCGGCATCCCGCTGATCCTCGGGATCGCGGTGGACTACGGCGTGCACATCGTGCACGACTTCCTCGAGCGGCCCGGCCCCTACGCGATCAGCGCCTCCACGGCCAACTCGGTGCTGGTGGACGCACTCACGACGATCCTCGGATTCGGCGCCCTGATGGTGGCGAGCCATCGCGGCCTTGAGAGCCTCGGCCGCGTGCTGACGCTCGGCGTCACCACCTGCACGATCACGTCGCTGGTGTTGCTCCCGGCCGTCCTGGCGCTGCTGCGGCCCCGGCCGGAGGCGGAGTGACCGTTCACCGCCGTGGAACCACGGAGCCTCTGGAAACAGCCCTTGTGCCGCCGCACTCAGGCGCGGTACTCCCTCCGGCCTCCCCCGCCCCTTGGAGTCGCCATGCGCACCCTCGTCGTCGCGATGCTCTGCCTCCTCCCGCTCGCCTCGCGACTCGTCGCCGCCCCCCCGGAGCGGGTCGTCAACATCGCGATGGAGGACCAGTTCAAGAACCGGCATGAGACGGGCACGATGCGCGGCGACGTGGTCGTCCTCGTGTACGCGGAACGCAAGGGGGGAGAGGCCGCCCAGGAACTCGGTCGCCGGCTTCACGTGCACTTCCATCCCGGCGCGGCGTCGGCCTCCGCGACCGAGTGGCTAAGACAGCCGGTGATCGGGATCGCCGGCTGGCCGACGGGAGCCCGTACGCCGGACGTGCGGGTGATCGCCGTGGCCAGCCTGCCGGAGATCCCCAAGGCGCTCGAGCCCGTGGCGCGGGCGCAGCTGCGGAAGGATTCGCCGTTCGTGCCGGTGTGGCTCGACTTCGACGGACGGCTCGAGCACGCGTACGGCATCGTCCCCGGCGGGCCCAACATCGTGCTGATCAACACCCGTGGCGAGGTGCATGCGGTGCTCTCGGGCCGGCTCGACGAGCTGAGGATGCGGGAACTGGTGGCCACGATCGACGCCCTGCGGCTCGAAGCCCGACCCGACCCGCGCACGGCCGTCGTTCCGACCGGTCTCACCCGCTGATCCGGATCGAACGCGATGCCCGGCCGCGATCCGCCCGGGCGTTGTCGTCAGGCCGCAACGATCCGGTCTCAGGACCGCGAGCCTTCCTTGAGGCGGCGGCTGGCCTGCGTGAGCGTCTCGCGTTCGGCGGAGGTCAGGCTTGATTCACCCGAGCGGCTGATCTTCTCGAGGATCCGATCGACCTCCGCCTGCAACTCGGCGTCGAGCCTGCCCGCGGGCCGCGCGTCGGGGCGTCGCGGCCGTTCGCCGAGGTCGTCCTCCGGACGGACCACCCGCATCTTCCGGCGGCGGAACCGGGCGAGGAGATCGTCGAGCCCGCCGAGTTGCCAGCCGCGCCACGCGTAGAGCAGTCCGAAGACCGCGCCCGCCACGTGGGCCACGTGGGCCACGTTGCCACCGCCGGCGGCGGCTCCCTGGACGTCCGAGACGAAATACAGGATGCCCAGGGCCCACGCGGGCACGGGCAGCACGCCCCAGATGAGCACGGTGGTGCGCGGGAAGTTCCAGACGAACACGGCCAGCACGGCCATCACGGCGCCGCTGGCACCCACGAGCGAGAACCGCGCCGCCTGCAGCGGATGGCCGACCTGCACGCTCACCAGCCAGGCGATCCCGGCGAGCACGATCGCCGTGAAGTAGAAGCGGAAGAATTCAGCCCGCCCCATGATCTCCTCGACCTCGCGGCCGAAGAACCACAACGCGAGCATGTTGAACACGAGGTGCCAGGGATTCTGCGAGTCGTGCACGAAGCCGTAGGTGACGAGTTCCCAGGCCTTGAGGAGGTGCTGGGGGAGGTCGCCCTCGAGTGCCAGGAACCGGTTGACCGGGACCTCGCCCGCCCCCAGCAGGTTGGCGACCCAGATCGCGATGTTCGCGACGATGACGGTGAGCACTCCCGTCCATTCCTGGAGGAAGGCGTTGGACGGTTCGGATCGGTAGTAGCCGCGGTCGGAGAATCCCATCGACCGCATCGTAGGGTCGGATGGGGGGCGGCGGCAACCGGCCTCGGGCCGCGGCGCGTCTGGTCGCAGACGGGGCATGTGATAGGCTTCCGGGCCTGACACGTGGATCGATGCCTCGAGACCGGGAGCGGGA
Organism: Planctomycetia bacterium; assembly: GCA_009923125.1. Classification (GTDB taxonomy): domain Bacteria; phylum Planctomycetota; class Planctomycetia; order Pirellulales; family UBA1268; genus RGVT01. The sequence goes on along the minus strand of RFUD01000099.1, from coordinate 1,897 downwards.
GACGCATGGCGACCAACGGAGCGCTGGGGCGGAAGTTGAAGATGGGGATCGTGGGCGGCGGGCAGGGGTCGTTCATCGGCCGCGTCCACGTCACCGCGGCGGTGCTCGACAACCGGGCGGAACTCGTGGCGGGCGCCTTCTCCAGCGACGCCGCCCGTTCCCGGGCGAGCGCCGCCGACTACGCCGTCGACGCATCGCGGGCGTACGCCTCGTACGAGGAGATGTTCGCCCGGGAAAAGTCGCTGCCGCCGGGCGAGCGGATCGACTTCGTCTCGGTGACGACGCCGAACCACATGCATTTCCCGGTGGCCAAGGCCGCCGTCGAGGCGGGCTTCAACGTGGTCTGCGACAAGCCGCTCACGCTCACGCTCGCCGAGGCGGAGGCGCTCGCCGCGATCGTGGCCGCGTCGCCGGTCGTGTTCGCCGTGACCCACAACTACACGGGGTATCCGCTCGTGCGCCAGGCGCGGGAGATGATCCTGTCCGGGGAACTGGGCGACATCCAGGCGATCCGTGCCGAGTACATCCAGGGATGGCTGCGGACGAGGCTCGAGGCGGAGGGGCAGAAGCAGGCCGCCTGGCGGACCGACCCCAAGAAGAGCGGCGCGGCCGGCTGCTTCGGCGACATCGGCACCCATGCCTACAACCTCGGCCGCTACATGACCGGCATCCTGCCGGAGAAGATCAGCGCGAACCTCAGGATCTTCGAGCCCGCCCGGGCCCTCGATGACTACGGCCATGCCGTGATCCGCTACGAGAACGGCGCCCTCGGCACCGTGACCGCCTCGCAGATCAGCCACGGCCGCGAGAACGACGTGCGGATCCAGGTCGACGGCACGCTGGCGAGCCTCGAATGGCACCAGGAGAACCCCAACCAGCTGTTCGTGCGCAAGAACGGCGAGCCGCACCGCATCTACACCCGCGACCCCAACGCGCCCTACATGAACGCGACCGGCAAGGCCGCCTGCCGGCTGCCTTCGGGTCACCCCGAGGCCTTCTTCGAGGCCTTCGCCAACATCTACCGCGCCGCCTACGACGCGATGGAACTCGCCCTCACGGGTCGGCCCTTCGAGCGGACGAACACGATCTATCCCAACATCCACGACGGCGTGGAGGGGATGTACTTCATCGAGCAGTCGGTGGCGTCGAGCAAGGACGACGGCGCCTGGCTGCCGCTCAGGCACCCGCTGGCCCGCCACTGATGGCGAAGACCGACACGGCGTACTTCGTGTTCGACATCGAGAGCGTGGCCGACGGCCCGCTCGTGGCCCGGATCCGCTATCCGGGCGAGGATCTCGCGCCGCTGGAGGCGATCGCGAGGTACCGCCAGGAGCTCACCGCGGAGAGCGGGAAGGACTTCATTCCCTACACGTTCCAGCTCCCGGTGTCGCTCGTGATCGCGAAGGTCGCGCACGACTACCGCCTCCTCGACCTCGTGGCCCTCGACGAGGAACAGTCGCGACCGCACGAGATCGCGCGGCTGTTCTGGGACGGCTGGCAGAAGTACCGCCGGCCACGGCTCGTGAGCTTCAACGGCCGCGGCTTCGATCTGCCGCTGCTCGAGCTCTGTGCGTATCGCTACGGCATCGCGATCCCCGACTGGTTCGCCGAGGACCGCAAGAGCTTCGACCAGCCGCGCAACCGCTACGCCACGTTCGCCCACTTCGATCTTCACGAGTGGCTCACCAACAACGGCGCCTCGCGGTTCAACGGCGGCCTGTCGCTCGCCGCCTCCCTGATCGGCAAACCGGGCAAGCTCGACGTCGCCGGCCACATGGTGCAGGACCTGTGGGACGCCGGCAGGAAGGCCGAGATCCACGATTACTGCCGCGGCGACGTGCTCGACACCTACTTCGTGTTCCTGCGGTCGCGGGTCGTCGCCTGGGACCTGTCGCTC
>RFUD01000098.1 GCA_009923125.1 Planctomycetia bacterium | reverse complement strand
GAGATACTTCGCCTTGCCGCGGAGGGTGACGGTGTTGCCCATCGAAAAACCCTTGCCGCAGACCTGACAGGAACGTGCCACGATGGATACTCGAGAAGTGCGGGGAAACGATCGAACCGGAGCCCACAAAAGATACCTGTTTCCCGCGAAATCGCAAGGCCTGCGGCTACGCCCGCAGCAGGGCGAGCACGGCATCGTGCACGAGTCCGTTGGTGGCGACGCCGTCGCCTGAGTCGATGCGGGCCGCGCCGTGCCAGTCGGTGAACCGACCACCGGCCTCCGTGATCACCGTCTCGACGGCCGCCGCGTCCCAGGCGTTCATGAGCGGGTCGATCATCACGTCGGCCCTTCCCGTCGCCACGAGCAGGTAGCCGTAGCCGTCTCCCCAGGTGCGGATCACGCCGCAGGCCGCCTCGAGCCGCTGCCGCGCCCGGGCCCCGGCCGCGCCGTCGGCCCGCTTCGCGAACGACGTGAAGTCGCTCGAGCAAGCCAGGCAGGCGTCGAGTTGCTCGCGGTTCGAGACCCGTGCCGCGACGGGCGGGGCCGTGCCGCGCACGTGCCAGGCGCCAGCGCCGGCCGCCGCATACACCGCCTCATCGAGGGCGGGAATCGCGATCACCCCGACGACGCCGCGCCCCTCGTGCCGGCAGCCGACGAGCGTCGCGTACAGCGGCACGCCGCGGATGAACGACTTCGTCCCGTCGATCGGATCCACGATCCACTCGTAGCCGCTGGTGCCGCGCACGGTCCCGGACTCCTCGCCGAGGAACGCGTCGTGCGGAAAGGCGGTCAACAGCGACGTCCGCAGGATGCCCTCCGCCGCCAGGTCGGCCGCCGTGACCGGGGACCGGTCCGCCTTCAGTTCCACGGCGAGCGACGGGTCGTGGAAGCGGCGCAGCGTTTCGGCGCCCGCCAGGCGCACGGCCGAGAGGGCGGCCTGCAGGCGGGCGGTGTCCGCGGGGAGGGCGTGTGGTGAGCGTTCAGGCGGCATGGTCGGGGTCCGGGCGGGCGAACGAGGAGAGCAGGACGAGCAGGCCGGCCCCGATCACCAGCCAGGTGTCGGCGAGATTGAAGATCGGCCAATCGATGATCCCCTCGAGCGTGAAGTGAATCCAATCCCGCACGGCGAACACCGGTTGGCCGACGCGGCCCAGCGGCGCGTGCCATCGCAGGCCCGGCAGGCCGAGACGGTCGAACAGGTTGCCGATGATGCCGCCGGTGATCAGGCCCAGCGCGACGACCAGCCACGGTTCGCGACGGACCGACGGGCGGGCGACGGCGGCGACGATGCCCGCGATGGCGGCGCACGACACCGCGGCGAACACCATCCCCATCCCCTGCCCCATGCCGAACAGCGCGCCTTCGTTGAGGTTGGTCTCCAGCACGAGGACACGCGGCACGATCACGATCGGCGGTTTCTCGCCCGGCATGCCGAGCGCGGCGAAGAGCCGCGACTTGGTCGCCAGGTCGATCGCGGCCGACGCCACGGCGAGCGATCCGAACAGCGGCCAGCCGCGGGAGGCGGTCCACATGGCTGGGCGACGTCCTTGTTCGCGAAACAAACGTGGTTGCCGGCGGGCCCGGAGCCCGGCCGCCACCTAACGGGGTTGGCGGGGGCGGTGACCCGAGGGTTGCTCGAGTTTCTCGGCGCAGCGGATGCACAGGGAGGCGAACGGGATCGCCTCGAGCCGCTTCTTGGCGATCACGCCGTCGCACTCCTCGCAGGTGCCGTACGTCTTCGAGCGGATCCGCTCGAGGGCATGCTCCACCATCTCGAGCGTCCCCTCCTCGCTCGCCATCAGGCTGAGCGTGAATTCCTGCTCGTAGGCGTCGGAGCCGAGATCGGCCATGTGGATGGGCATGCTGGAGATGTCGCCGCTCGCCTCGGAGCGGGTTTTTCCCAGGGCCGCGTCGGCCATCGTCGAGACGTCACCCCGCAGCCGCGCCCGCATCGCCTCCAGCGCCGTCTTGAACGGCTTCATCTCCGCCGCTTTCATGCTGTGAACCCGTTTCGAGTTGCTTCGTGCGGCCGGGGTTGAAGGTGTCCCCGATCGCTCCCAGAAGAATCTTCCATCATAAATCCGCTCCGTCGGCTGTCAATCTGGCAGGCCTGCCGGTGGAAAAGCCGGAATTCACGGCCCCAAGCGCGGTGCACCGTCGCTTGCTGTTCCAGCGACAATGACCTACCCTTGCAAAAATCGTGGTCGAAATCGAGTTGCCGCGGCGGATATGCCGACGTTTGAACGTGGCTGTGCCGCGCGGTGCTCGGGTGTGGTTCGTGCCACGTGCCAGCCGTTCCCGGGATGTTGTCCCGGCCTGATTCGAGGACCGTTCCTTGGCCGTCGCCGCCCGCACCGACCTCGCCTTCCAGCAGTGCATCTCGCCCGCCTGCGGCTCCACCTACTCGGTGGATGAGGTGCTCACCAGCTGCCCGGCCTGCGGCAACCTGCTCGACGTAACGTACGACTGGGACCGGATCCGACCGCCGACCTCGTTCGAGGTCTTCGAACGCAAGTGGATGCGTCGCAGCGACCCGCTCGCCTACTCCGGCGTGTGGCGGTTTCACGACCTGTTTCCGTTTGCCCCCCGCGAGAGCGTCGTGACGATCGGCGAGGGGCAGACGCTGCTCTCCGTCTCCGACGGCGTGGGCGCGTTCATCGGCATGCGGCCGGGCCGGCTGCACCTGCAGTACGAGGGCCTGAATCCCTCCGGGTCGTTCAAGGACAACGGCATGTCCGCGGCCTTCACGCACGCACGGATGATCGGCGCCAAGCGGGCGGCGTGTGCCTCCACCGGCAACACCAGTGCCTCGCTCGCCGTGTACTGCGCCGTCACCAGGCTGATGCGCGGCATCATCTTCATCGGCTCCGGAAAGATCTCCTACGGCAAGCTGTCGCAGGCCCTGGATTACGGCGCCCTCACGATCCAGATCGCGGGCGACTTCGACGACGCCATGGCCCGCGTCAAGGAGGTCTCGGGCAAGCTCGGCATCTATCTCGTGAACAGCGTCAATCCCTTCCGCCTCGAGGGGCAGAAGTCGATCATGTTCCGGGTGCTCGAATCGCTCGGCTGGGAGGTGCCCGACTGGATCGTGGTGCCCGGCGGCAACCTCGGCAACTCGAGCGCCTTCGGCAAGGCCTTCGCGGAGCTCCGCAAGATCGGCCTCATCGACCGCGTGCCGCGGCTGGCGGTGATCAACGCCGCCGGGGCCAACACGCTGTACGAGCTCTATCATCGCCGTGGCCTGCGGTGGGAGGGCGGCCGGGCCGACCTCTCGCCGGCCTGCCACTACTACGACGAACTCGATCGCGACAAGAAGCGGGCCGACACCATCGCCAGCGCGATCGAGATCAACCGGCCCGTGAACCTCAACAAGTGTCTGCGGGCGCTCGAGGTGTGCGACGGCGTCGTGCGGGAGGTGACGGAGCAGGAGATCCTCGACGCCAAGGCGCAGGTCGGCGCCGGTGGCCTCGGCTGCGAGCCGGCCAGCGCGGCGAGCGTGGCCGGGGCGAAGCAACTCGTCGCGGAGGGGGTGATCGGCCGCGACGAACGCGTGGTGTGCATCCTCACGGGCCACCAGCTCAAGGACCCGACGGCGACCGTGGCCTACCACACCACCGATCAGAAGTTGTTCAACGAGGTGCTCGGCAGCCGGGGCGTGAGCCGCGCGAGCTTTGCCAACCGGGCCGTGAGCGTGGGCAACCGGCTCGACGAGATCGTGCAGGCGATCGAACTCTATGGCTGAGCCGTTGCGCCTGGTCATGCACGGTGCGGCCGGCCGCATGGGGCAGCGTGTGATCGCCTGCGCCGCCTGCGATGCCCGTCCGTGGAAGCTGGTGGCCGCGATCGAACGTGCGGGGCACCCGAAGGCCGGCGTCGATGCCGGCATGCTCGCCGGACTTTCGCCCGCGGGGGTGGCCGTGGCGGATGCCTGGAGCTGTCCGGCCGACGTGGTGATCGACTTCTCGCTCCCGGAGGCGGTGCCCGCCATTCTCGCCGCGTGCGTGCAGAAGAAGGTGCCGCTGGTGGTGGCGACCACGGGCCTCGACGCCGGGGCCCGCGAGGCCCTCGCCGCGGCATCCAAACAGATCCCGGTGCTGCAGTCGCCGAGCATGAGCCTGGCGGTGAACATCGCCATGGACCTCGTGGGCCGGGCCGGATCCCTTCTCCAGCGTGTCGGCAGCCGGGCCGACGTGGAGATCGTGGAGGTGCACCACCGCCACAAGGAGGATTCGCCGAGCGGCACGGCGCTGAAGTTCGGCGAGATCGTGCAGGGCGTGATGGGGCAGACGAAGGCGGCGCATGGCCGCGAAGGACGGCCGGGCGCCCGTCCCGCCGATGAGATCGGTTACCACGCCGTGCGTGCGGGAGACAACCCGGGCGAGCACACGATCCTCTTCGGCCTCGACGGGGAATCGCTGTCGGTGAGCGTGCGGGCGACGAACCGCGACTGCTACGCGAAGGGCGCGCTCGCCGCCGCAGCGTTTCTCGTGGGCAAGCCCGTGGGCCTGTACTCGATGCGCGACGTCCTCGGCCTCGCGTAGCCGTGGGGCGACCGTCCCGGTCGCCAAGGTCTGCAATCGTGGGGCGACCGTCCCGGTCGCCAAGCGTCACGGCACGCAAGACGCTCGCCCCGGGCCGAGCACCCACCACCCCGCCGCGAGCTGCACGAAGAGCACGGCCAGGCCGGCGCGGGAGTCGCCCGTGGCGGCGTAGGCGGCGCCGAAGAGCAGGCTGGCCGCGAACCCTGCGAGCTTCGTGCCCACCTGCAACAGTCCGAACGTCGCCCCGAAATGCCCCGCGGGTGCGAGTGCGGCGATCGCTGCCCGCGCGACGCTCTGCACGCCGCCGAGGACGAGCGCCAGCAGCACGGCCAGGGCCGTGAGCTGCGTCGGCGTCTTCACGAGCGCGGCGAGCCCGATCGTGGCCAGCCAGCCGGCGAGGCACACGCCGAGCGCGCCGCTGCGGCTCCAGCGGGTGGAGAGCCAGCCCATGAAGAGCGCGCCGGGCAGCGCCACGAACTGCACGAGCAGCACGAGCCGGACGAGCGCGGCCGCATCCAGATGAAACTCCTCGAGCGCGAGGCTCGAGAATTGGGCGATCGCGGTCTGCACGCCCCCGAGCACGAGCACGGCTCCCACGAGCATGCGGCCAAGGTCCCCTGGCCCGTGGCCGGCCAGTGACCGCGCGAACGCGAGGAGTTCGCCCGTGGAGGTCGCGGCGTGCTCGCTCGATCGCCCGTCTCCCAGACGCGTGCACGCCGCCGGGAGGGAAAACACCAGCCACCACGCCCCCATCACGACGAACGAGGCCCGGAGCGCATCCGGGGCCGAGAGCCCGAGCGACTCGCGGGAGGCGACGAGTGTGGTGGCCAAGATGAGGGCGAGCCCACCGCCGAGATACCCCGCGGCGAACCCGGCAGCCGAGAGCCGGTCGGCCGCCGGCCCCGCCGCGATCCGCGGGAGGAGGCTGCCCGTGAAGACCTGGGCGATGTCGAAGCCGACGGCCGCCAGCACGATCGCAGCGGCCACGGCGAGCCGCGCCGTGGGGGGCACGGCGGCGAGGAGCAGGCTGGCGCCCGCCCCGCAGGCCGTGGCGATCATCAGCCACCGCTTGTGGGCATGGGTGCGGTCGGCGTGGGCGGAAAGGAACGGCGTGAGGACGGCCGACGCGAGCATGGCGGTGGCCATGAGCCACGCCCAGACGACGCCTCCGGGCACGCCCCAGGCGGCATCGGCGAACACGACCCGTTCGACGTAGGCCACGACGAGCGTGATCAGGATCGTCGAAAAGGCGCTCGCCGCCCAGTCGAGGAGGACCCAGGCCAGGCGGGCGCGGCGATCGCAGGTGTTCGACGGGCGAGGCACCCCGGGATTGTAGCCGTCGCCCCTACTGCCCGATGCTCACCGATTCACCGCCGTTCCGCGAGGCGAGGCCCGTGACCACGGCGTCCGCGGTCGATTCGGGCAGGAAGTGCACCGAGCCGTCGCACATCGCCACATGGGCGCCGCGCGGGTGCTCCGAGAACAGCGACTGGTCCGATTCGTCGCTCCAGGCCCCGCCGTTGTCGGTGGTGGGCGGATTGATCAGGGCCCGGGAGAGGCTCTGGGGGCCGATCGAATTGCAGTTGAGTCCCGAGGCCCAGACGCCCTGGGCGCTCGGGGAATCGCCCGCCCCCGTCGGCGGATTGACGCCCCGGCCGGTGAGCTCGAACAGGAGGATCGTCTTCGATGTGCCGTCCGTGATCTGCTGCAGGGGGACGCCGGAGTCGAGCGATTTGGTCTGGTTGAAGATCAGCACGCCGTTCGACCCCGGGTAGGTCGTGCCGGCGGGTGTGCGGTAACGCGTGTAGCCGCTGTTCACCCCGTTGTTGCCCGAGTAGTCGATGCAGGCCATGCCCTCGTAGCGGGTGGCGTCGATCGTGCCGTCGCCATCCCAGTCGCGGGTGCGGCTTCCCGACCGCGACGAGTGGGTCCGCGAGGTGCTCGGGCAGATGTAGAACGGCAGCACCACGGCCGTGGCCGCACGGTTGCAGACGCTGTTGAGGGGCGCGTTGAAGTACAGCCGCGAGTCGGCCGCCGGCACGTCCTTGTCGACCGTCGCCGTCCAGTTGGTCTGCACGGCCGACTGCTCGACAAAGTCGAGAAAGAAGGCCGCCCATGAAATCCGGGGGTGCGTCGGCTGCCGCTGGATCTGGCCCGGCGGATACCGCTTCCGCACGTCGGCGAAATTGGCCATCGCCAGGCCGATCTGCTTCAGATTGTTCTGGCAGGACGATCGCCGGGCCGATTCCCGGGCCGCCTGCACGGCGGGAAGGAGAAGCCCGATGAGGACGCCGATGATGGCGACTACGACGAGCAGTTCGACGATCGTGAAACCGGCTCGTGAGCGGTGCATGGTGTCACCCGCGTCTCCCGCCATCGGCCCTGCCGCCTCCCGCGGATCGTCACGCCCGCCACAGCGAGCATTCCCAAGACGATCGCCGCCGGCTCGGGGACCACGACAACGTCGAGCTGGAGATCGTCGATCCGCCAATTTGGAGCGACCGACGAGCCTCCCGCGCCGTAGAGCCGCAGCGTGAGCGGCGATCCGCTTGAGAACGCGACGGGAGTTGCAAACGTGTTCGCGAAGTATGCCCAGTTGCTGTTTGCGGATGAGGAAAACAACGCCACATCGGCCGCATACGCGTCGGCGCTCGAACGCAGGGCGAGCGTGGTCGGGCCGGTCGCAGTCGATCGTGATCCGAATCCGACGGCGCTCACCGTCCCCGAATAGCCGGCGGCAGGCGTGAGCGTCACGGCCATGTAGCTGCTGGAGCCGGTGTCGAGCACGCCGCTCCTCGCGGAAAACACGAGGTTGTTGCTCCCGGACGCGGTCGTCGTCGAGCCGTCGAGCATGAACGAGTATCCGGACGATGCCGACTGCACCGACGTGCCCGTCGTCGAGGGATTGCCCTGCGAGATCGCGCTGACGGTCAGGCTGCCGACGGTGCTCGACGTCGGTGCCGTCAGGTCGTTCATGTTCCAGTACAGGGTGCCACCGTCCGCGGAGCCACCGACCAGGAGAACCGCCCAGACGACGAGGGTGATCGACCGCGAACGGAGCCGGACGACGTTATCGATTGCACCTTTCAAGTCACCGTTCATGGCGTCACGCTGCTGCGGGTTGTTGCCAGGCCTCCGCGGCCCGGCGGGTTTGTTTACTGACCAGGGGGCAGACTCCCCCAGTAGAAGTAATTGTCGCGGCCCGTCAAGTCGCCGCGTGCGGGGCGGCGGGAAGCGGCGGCGCCGGAAAAGGGTC
>RFUD01000097.1 GCA_009923125.1 Planctomycetia bacterium | reverse complement strand
AGGGGTGACCCCTCGCCTCCCGCTGTCCATCGAGCACGGCGCATCGGCCACCGACCGCGCAGCGACGGTCCGCCTCGATCGCGTTCCGTGCCCACCTTGCGGAGCACGATAACGCCATCACGATCAGGGCGCACGTTCCCTATCTTCACGATCACCGCCAGGTCCCGATGCGCAAATCTCGTGCCGAACAGGATTGGCCTCCAGCCCGCCGCTCTCTGCGTGTCCGCTGCGCTGCGCCACCCTGGGCTGCGCTTGCTCCCACAGCCTGCTCGAGGGCATGGGCAACCCCTCGCCTACCTCAACGATCGGCAGTTCCGAGGAGGAGGCTTTGGGCTCCCCGTACCCCAGTCGCCGGCGTACGCAGACAAGCGCAGGCATGGATGCCGGAGCGCAGTCGGAGTCGAGTGAGCGGAGGCCTGGAGGGCCGCAGCGAGCGTCCGGAGGCGGGGTATGGGGAGTCCGAAGCCGGGTCGGGCGAATGACGTGGCGGTCAAGCGCGAGGGCTGGGCAGCCCCTCGCCGGCGTATCTCCGGAAATTCAAGGCCCGGAGGGCCGGGTGACCACCAGCCGACGGATGTCGGCAAGGCAAAAATCGGCTGGAGGCCGATGTTTTGCCTGCAGCTAGTAGCTGTTGTGGGCGAGTGCTTCGATGATCTTCGGGGTGTCGACCTTCGCCAGCACGCCGGTGCCGCGCAGGTCGCGCTTCCGCTTGGCGGTGAGCCGCACCTGGAGGTGGCTCGTGCCGGCGCGGCGGTGCTTCACCTTGCCGTTGGCGGTGGTCCGGAAACGCTTCTTCACGCCCTTGTGGGTTTTCTGCTTCGGCACGGCGAACGCTCCTGTGTTGCGAGAGACTGGAAGATTACTTGGGCGACAGCGTGCACACCAGCCGGCGGCCCATCTGCTGCGGCGGCGACTCGACCTTCCCCACCGGATCGAGCTGCTCGAGGATGTTCTTCATCACCCGCTGCCCCTCGTCGATGTGGGCGAGTTCGCGGCCGCGGAACACGACCGACACGATCACCTTGTCCTTGTGCTGCAGGAAACCCCGCGCCTGGTTCACCTTGAACTCGATGTCGTGCTCCCCGGTCTTGGGACGGAGGCGGATCTCCTTGATCTTCGTGTGGTGGACGTGGGTCTTGTGCTGCTTCTTTTTCTGCTGGTACTTGAACTTGCCGAAGTCCATGATCCGGCAGACGGGCGGCTTCTCGTTCGGAGCCACCTCCACCAGGTCGAGGCCCGCCTCCCGTGCGAGGCCGAGCGCCTCCTCGGTCGGGATGATGCCGAGCTGTCCGCCCTCGGCGGAGATCACACGGATCGGGGTGATCCGGATCTGCTCGTTGATGCGATGCTGCTTCTCGATGGCTCGCGCCTCCGCTCACGCACTGCTCGCCGGCGGCGGAGATGCAGTCGTGGCCTCGGCACCTGCCAACAGCACAGCTCCTCGCGCGGCTCCCGGGCCGGCCGTTCGACGCCGAAGGCCGCCGTTTCCCGGGAAAAGTCCCACCATATTCGTGGCCTTGCGAGGGGGCGTCAAGGCGTCGCGGTTTTCCGTGGCAGCGCGGCGTCCCGGCGGGCTTCCGGGGCCACGGCGTCGGCGAATCGCCGCTCCAGCGACGCCTCCACCATGAACGCCACGTTCACGCGGTGGCCGGAGTCGTCGGTGAGCACGTAGTGCACCCAGCGGAAGGGAAGCCCCTCCGCGACGCCCTCGGAGACCACCCGCACCACCCGCACGCCGTCCTCGGGCCGCACCGTCTCCGTCGCCCCGTCGAATCGCCTGAACTGCCCCGACAGCGACTGCTCGACGTGCCGCTTCACCTCGTCGAGCGCGGGCACGGCCGCCTCGGGGCTGCGGGGCAGGGCCGTGATCGAGCACTGGGCCACGAGCGCGCCGAAATCGATGAGCCGCAGGACGAGCCCGCCCGCATCCTCCTCGACGCATCGCCATCCCGATTCATGGACGAGGTCGTATCGCCCCTCGCCGTCGCGATACCAGACCATGCCCGGTCCACCGGGGCCGTGGCGGCGCAGCCCCGCCGGCCGCTCGCCGCCGGTCGGCTCGGCGCCTGAATCCGCGTCGCTGGCCGCGATCGTCTCGCGAACGACGGCGAGACGGGCCTCGATCTCGAACCCGGCCGCCACGTGGCCAGCCTGCCGGCGCTCGCGCACGGTCGCCTCGAGGCGGGTCACGTCGCCGACCGGCATGTGGCCGTCCTCGTCGGGTTCGACGGCGACCGTGAACGAACCGTCCACGTTCACGTGGGTCGGGACGCCGTCCACCGCCCCGTCCACGCCGCCGGCCAGCGCGACGCGGGCGACACCATCGGCGACCTCGACGACCCGCGCCTCGAGCGTCCCGGTCTCCACCGTGTCGATCGCCAACAGGCCCGCTGCCAGATCGCCGGCGAGCGGCCAGCGGTCTCCCTCCATCACGGGGCGTCCAGGAAGGAGTTCCTCGAGGAGCAACGAGTCGAACGGCGTCTCGAGCAGTTCCAGTTCATCCCGCGACAGGTACGCGCCGGGCAGGTGGGGCTGGGGCGTCGTTCCCAGTCGGGCCACGGTCACGACCCGCGCGTCCTCGGGCAGGACGAGGCTCTGCTTTTCGTCGCCGACGTCCAGTTCCGCCGTGGCCTCCCGATACCGGCGGGTGGCCGCGGCTTCCGGATCGGCCGACCGCACCGTCTCCTGGAAATCGAACGCCGCTTCCATGGCGATCGACTGACGGGCGGGATCGGCCGACCCCGACGCGGGGCCGTGCAGTTCCCCGTCCACGGACAGCGTGACGCGCACATGACGAACCGCGGCACCGGGGTCGGCCTCCGCGGCGACCGCCCACACGCCGACCCCCAGCAGCGTGGCCGCGTGTCCCCACGACGAAAGTGTCCCCATGAATTTCGAGATGCGGAACGACACTTGGGCGTCCTCCCCCTGCAAAGGCCGATGGGCCGCTGGTTCTCCGGCCCCGCTCAGAGGTTTTCGGCACACCTCCCCGGGAACGCTGACTTTTGCCCGAACAGCCCTCCGATACCACGTGTCTCGCGACGTAAACCGTTAAAATGGAAGGGCTTTACGGCCCGCGGACGGCCGCGATTGAAAACCGGCCGCGGTCCCGGAATCGCCCTAACACGAGACTCTCCAAGGGGTTGAGCAGGCCGTGACGTGCGGGCCGTAGGGGGGTCGCCGGAAATACTCAAGAATCGTCGGTCCGGCCACTGAACCACCGCCGCCCTGGCCCCGTATAACTCTCGCGTTCCGGGCTCGAGTGCGGTGGGCAGGATGCCTCCGCGAAACGCACGAAACGCGGGCAAGACCAAGGCGGCTTCGGGATCGTCCCCGGGGCCTGCGATCAACCACGCGGCCGGCGAAGGATTGCCGGCAGGGAGGAAATCATGCGTAGCAACTCGACGGGTCCCCTCATGTCGCTGTTTTCCGACGACCACGCCGCGGCCGAGCGGGCCGAGGCGGTGGCAAATCCGACCGTTCCCGCCGCGCCGCTCGGCTCCGAGGAGGTGCTGTCGATCGAGGAACTGGCACGCCGGTTCAATGTCTCGACCAAGACGATCTCCCGCTGGCGCGAGCACGGCCTCGTCGCCCAGCGCTACGAGGTGGACGGCCGGAAGCGGGTCGGTTTCCTGGCCAGCGCCGTGGACCGGTTCGTGGCGGCGAATCCCGCGCGGATCGAACGGGGCGCCCGCTTCAGCCAGCTGTCCGACGAGGAGCACGAGCGGATCATCGGCTGGGCCAGACGGCTCGCCGCCGCCGGTGCATGCCCCGCCGACGTCCACCGCCGCATCGCGGCCCGGCTCCATCGCAGCGTGGAGACGATCCGCTACACGCTCAAGCAACACGACCAGGACCACCCCGGGGCGGCCGTGTTCGGCGCCGTGGACGGCCGGCTGCGGCCGGAAACCTGCGAGCGCATCTACCACTTCTACACCCAGGGCGAACCGGTGGAGTCGATCGCCACCCGCTATCGCCGTTCGAAGGCGAGCATCTACCGGGTGATTCTCGCGCAGCGGGCCGGACACGTCATGCAACTCCCGCTCGACTTCATTCCGAACGCCCTGTTCACCCGCACGAGCGCGGAGAAGGTCGTCAACCAGCCCTTTCCCGGCCTCGACGAGCCGGCCAAGAAGGTGCGCCGTCCGTCGGGATTGCCGGCCTATCTTGCGAGCCTGTACGAGGTGCCGTTGCTGACGCGCGAACAGGAGGTGTGGCTGTTCCGGAAGTTCAATTACCTCAAGTACAAGGCCGCGAAGCTCCGCGAGCAGCTCGATCCCGAGCGACCCAGCACGCGGCTGATGGACCAGATCGACCGGATCTACGAGGAGGTCGTATCCCTCAAGAATCGTCTCGTCCGCTCGAATCTCCGCCTCGTCGTGTCGATCGCGAAGCGGCGGGTCGCGCCCGGTGACAGCTTCTTCGACCTCGTGAGCGACGGCAACATGTCGCTGATCCGCGCGGTGGAGAAGTTCGACTACGCCCGCGGCAACAAGTTCAGCACCTACGCATCGTGGGCGATCATGAAGAACTACGCCCGCACGATTCCCGACGAGCACAAGCGTCGCGACCGGTTCCGCGCGGCCGACATGGAGATGCTGCAGTCGGCGACGGACCGGCGGGCCGACGAGTATCAGCAGCGGATCGCCGAGAGCGACCGCATGCAGCAGGTGGGCAAGTTCCTCGACCGGCTCGACGCCCGCGAGCAGACGATCATCATCCGCCGCTACGGCCTCGACCACGAGCACGAGCCGCAGACCCTGAAGGAGGTCGGCTCGGCCCTGGGCGTGACGAAGGAGCGGGTGCGGCAGATCGAGGCCAAGGCCCTCGAAAAGCTCCGTGAAGCCGCCGCCGCCGAGGCCGTCCTGCCCGAACTCGAAGAGTGACGTAGGGCGACCGTCCCGGTCGCCGTCTATGTGGGGCGACCGTCCCGGTCGCCGTCTATGTGGGGCGACCGTCCCGGTCGCCGTCGGCAAGCGAGACGCTTGCCCCACGCTGGCGCCTCACCCCGCTTCGCGTTGCGCCGCGGTGGCCTTGAGTTCGTCGCCGAGCGCGCGGCCGATCTGCCGCACCGCCTGGCGGAGACGGTTTTCGTTCTCGATGAGCGCGAGCCTCACATAGCCCTCGCCGGCGGCCCCGAAGCCCGCTCCCGGACTCACGGCCACGTCGGCCTTCTCGAGGAGCATCGCCGCGAAATCCATGCTCGACATCCGGCTGGCGAACGGCTCGGGAATCTTCGCCCACACGAACATGCTCGCCTTCGGCACCGTCACCGGCCAGCCGATCCGCGCCAGGCCGTCGCACAGCACGTCGCGCCGCTTCTCGTAGACCTTCGCCTGGGCGGCCACGTCGGCCTCGCCGTGTCGCAACGCCATGATGGCCGCGATCTGGATCGGCCGAAACATGCCGTAGTCGTAGTACGTCTTGATCGTGCCGAGGGCCCGCACGATGTCGCGGTTGCCGGCGCAGAAGCCCACGCGCCAGCCCGCCATGTTGAAGCCCTTGCTCATCGTCGTGAACTCGACCGCCAGCCGCTTCGCCCCCTCGACGGACAGGATGCTCGGGGTCTCATACCCGTCGAACGTCACATCGGCGTAGGCGAGGTCCGACACGAGCATGAAGCCGTGGCGGTTGGCGAGTTTCACCACCTCGACGTAGAAGTCGGGGCCCACGACCGTGGCCGTGGGATTGTGCGGGAAGTTCACGATCACCATCTTCGGCTTCTCGCGCTCGCAGGTGCGGGCGATGTCGGCGAGGTAGCGGTCGGGATCGGTGGTGTCGATGAGGATCGCCCTGCCCGAGGCCAGGGCCACGCCGTAGACGTGAGCCGGGTACGACGGGGCGGGCACGACGGCGCTGTCGCCGGGGCCGATGATCGCCAGGCAGAGATGGCCGAAGCCCTCCTTCGAGCCGAGCGTGGAGATCACCTCCGACTCCGGGTCGAGCCGCACGCCCCACTTCTTGAGGTACCGCGACGCCACCTCGCGACGCAGGCTCATGATGCCGAGCGCCGGCGCGTAGCCGTGGTTGCGGGGATCGTTGGCCGCCTCCGCGAGCTTGTCGATCACCAACTGCGCCGGGGGGTCGGACGGATTCCCCATGCTCATGTCGATGATGTCGTGGCCGGCGCGGCGCCGCTGGTAGGTCGCCTGGTTGATCCGGGCGAAGAGATAGGGCGGCAGCTGAGAAATCCGGTCGGCGACCCGGAACTCGAACGGCTTCTCCCCTTCGGCAGGCCCGTCCGCGGTTTCCGTGGGATCTGGGACCTGGATTTGGGGCTGGGGCTGGGCAACCGCGGTGTCGGTCGGGAGCGTCATCGGGTGGGCATCCGGAGGCGAGCGACCGATTCTACCGCCGCGGCCCGCGCGGTCGCTACCGAGCCCGGGGACCGACCGCCCCGCCCGGCACATCCAGCGACGCGGGAACCACGCCCCCGCCCGTGCCGGTCCGGCGACTGCCCGCCCGCGGAGAGGCGAGTTCCTCCGCCTCGCGCTGCGAAAGCGTCGTCCGCGGCAGCGGTGTCGCGGAGGCGGTGCCGGGCTCCGGGGGAGCCTGGCTCGTGCCGGCGAGGAAGTTGTCGATCGTCGCCGACTCGCGGAGGTGGGAGAAGTGGCGGGCCATCTCGATGCGTTGCTTCTTCTCGTGGATGTCCTCGTAGAGCTCGTCGCGCACCTCGGCAAAATCCACCCGTGCCGGCTCCGTGTACCCCTCGCAGAAGAGCACGAGGAACCGGTCGGCGATCTGCACCACGCCCGACAGTTCACCCGGCTTGAGCGCGAAGGCCTCCCGCTCCAGCGCGGGCTGCCCGCCGTGTCGCTGGATCGGCGGGACCTCCCCGCGCAGCGTGCGGCTCGTGGGATCGACCGAGTACCGCTCGGCGAGTTCCCCGAACATCTCGACGGTCGGCGTCCGACGGGCGAGCTGCCAGACTTCCTGCGCCCGCCGCTGGTTGTCGAGCACGATCACCCGGCACCTGGCCCGCGGTCCGAAGGTGGCCGCGAACGCCTTGTCGAGGTCGTCCTGCGAAACCGGCACACTCCCCACGAGCTTCTTGAGAGCGACCGTCGGCTGCACGATGTCGTCAAGATAGTGACGGATCGGGATCTTCTGCTCCCGCGTCACGCGCTCCAGCCAGCCGGAGGTGTCGATCGACCCGTCGGGCCGGCGGAAGCCCATGATGTCGGCCGCCCGGGCGATCTCCGCGTCGATGTCGGCCTGCGAGACCTCCTGCCGGGCCCGTTCGAGCGCCTGGCGCAGAAGCGTGCGGGTGATCAGGACCTCGAGCACGTCGCCGCCATGGCGGTCAACACACGTCTGCCGCACCGCATCGAGCGGGATCGGTTGTCCGTTCACCAGTGCGGCGACGCCGGGGCGTGCGGCCGCCCGGGCCGGGTCGTTCATCACGGTCTCGACCACCGCGGCCTGCTGGAGCGTCCGGAACGTGGCGCTCGAGGCGGCCCGGCTCTTTTTCTCGCGAAGTTCCTCGGTGAGCCGCGACCTGACGTCGTCGAGCTTCATGTCCGCCGCCGGCAGCCTGCCCTCGCACTTCACGACGATGAACTGGTCGGCGACCTGGATCACCGGCGAAATCTCCCCCTCGGCGAGGCTGAACACGGCCGCCTCGAAGGCGGGCTCACCGGCGCTCCGTCGGATCGGCTGGACCCAGCCGTTCGCGCTCGCGCTGCCGACGTCGACGGAGTGCTGGCGGGCGAGGGCGCCGAACTCGTCCGGCGTGGCGAGGGCCTTGGCGCGCAGTTGCTCCGCCTCCTGCCGCGACTTCACCACGATGATCCTGGCCTTCACCGAGGGGCCGAATTGGTTGTC
>RFUD01000096.1 GCA_009923125.1 Planctomycetia bacterium | reverse complement strand
GTGTGGGCCCTCGGGGCGTCGAGCGAGCAGTTTCTGCTGTTGCGCGCCGCGGATCTGGGCGTGCCGCAGGCGCTCATTCCGCTCGTGTGGCTCGTGGTGAGTCTCGTGAAGAGCGGAATGGCGACCCGGGCGGGCCGGCTGTCTGATCGGATCCATCCGCGCTCGGCGCTCGCCGCCGGCTGGCTGATCTTTTCCGTCGGCTACGCGGGACTCGCCCTGAGTTCCGGACTCGTCGTCGCGCTCACGATGATGCTCGTGATCGCGCTGGCCTACGGGCTTGCGGAACCGGCGGAACGGGCGCTCGTCGCCCGGCTCGCCCCGGCCGGCTGGCATGGCAACGCATTCGGTTGGTATGCGCTCGTGCAGGGCGTGATGGCCCTCCCGGCGGGTCTTCTCGCGGGCTGGCTCTGGCAGCAGGGGCCCCACGGACCGTCATGGGCGTTCGGCGCCACGGCGGTCCTGTCGCTCGTCGCCGCCGCGCTCGTCCGCGGACTGGTGCCCGTGTAGGACAGGCTGCAGCTTCTCCTACTGCCGCTCGGCGCCGGTGTCGAGCACGGCCATGAAGGCCTTTTGCGGGATGTCGACCGAGCCAATGCTCTTCATCCGCTTCTTGCCCTCCTTCTGCTTGGCCCAGAGCTTTTTCTTCCGGGAGATGTCGCCGCCGTAACACTTGGCGGTGACGTTCTTCCGCATGGCGGAGATCGTCTCGCGGGCGATCACCTTCGTGCCGATCGCCGCCTGGAGCGCGATCTCGAACATGTGGCGGTCGATCTCACCGCGGAGCTGGTGAGGCTGGACATTCTCGTGGGGGGCAAGAAGGTGGACGCGCTGTCCATCATCTGCGACCGCCGCGACGCCGACCGCCGCGGCCGGGCGATCGTCAAGAAGCTCCGCGGCGAGATCGACCGCCACATGTTCGAGATCGCGCTCCAGGCGGCGATCGGCACGAAGGTGATCGCCCGCGAGACGATCTCCGCGATGCGCAAGAACGTGACGGCGAAGTGCTACGGCGGCGACATCTCCCGCAAGAAGAAGCTGTGGGCGAAGCAGAAGGAGGGCAAGAAGCGGATGAAGAGCATCGGCTCGGTCGACATCCCGCAGAAGGCCTTCATGGCCGTGCTCGACACGGGCACGGAGCGGCAGTAGACCCGCCTCAATCAGCGGCGGTCGAGGGCCGGTGCTGCATCGAGGCGATCGGCTGCATCGAGAATCAGATCGGCGAGTTGGTCGATCTGCAGTTGCATGACGTCGAGGGGCGAATCGAGGAACGCCGGATCCTCCAGAAGCGCCACCCGGAGTTCCGCGATCTCCGCCTTGATCTCGAACTGCCGCAGGGCGTCGGCCGACATGGCGGCGGGCTGACGCTGCCGGACGGCGCGGGCAGCCGCCAAGTCTTCCTTGGCATCGTGGCTGCTCGCACGCGCCTCGGCCTGTTGCACGGCGAGCCCGTGCCCGTGCGGCCGTTCACGGGTGGTCGCCACCACCCCGCGAAGCGCAGCGACGCGGGACCGCAGGCGCCGGACATCGGCTTCCGTCAGGAGCACGGGCGTTTTCTGGTTGAGTTGTTCCGCCGTGCGAAGCCGCGCCTCCGCGAGCTGCAGCCGGGCCTCCGCATACCGGGTATGCAGAGCCACATGATCGCCGGCCGGGTCGGCTGTGGACACCCCGGTGAGCGCCGAGGAGAGCATGAGGAGGCACCCCGACATACAGGCGGCTCGGCGTCGCATCGTCAGACCTCCCGCTGAGTGCCTCCGAATTCCGGAGAGCTGGCTGTGCGGCTCCCGCCGACCGACCCTCCACGGGGATCATTCGCCGCCGGCCGCCGGCCGTCCAGGAATCACTCCCAAGAGGCCGCTCGCCACCACGGACAGAACCGCCGTGGCGCCGAACGCCCATGCCGGCCCGTGGGGCCCCTGCTGCCAGAGCCAGCCCGCGAGGAGGCCCGCTGGCAGGGCCATCGACCCCTGCACGAGGGCATACCACCCGAAGGCTCCGCCCTGCCTGCCGGCGGGCGCGAGCGCCGCGACGAGCGCCCGTTCCGCCGGCTCCGCGCATCCGTACGCGATGCCGATCACGAGCATCATCGGAAGCGCCGTGACGAGCGATCCGCTCGCCGCGAGACCCGCGTAGCCGGCCGCGAACACGAGCCAGCCGGCGGCGAGCGCCGTGCGCGGGTGGATCCGATCGGACAGCCGGCCAGCCTGGGTCGCCATGCCGCTCTTCACGAGACTCACCACGAGCCACACGAGCGGAATGAGAGCCTGCGGCACACCGAGATCCGCAGCGCGCAACAGCAGAAACTGCTCGCTCGACGCCCCGAGGGCCCACACGGCGACGGCCCCGAGGAGCGGCCACTGGCGGCGGTCGAGCCGCATTTCGAGCCCCGTGCTGGCGGTGGCATGCGTGGCCGCCGGCGGGTCACGCACGTGCCGCCAGATGACGAGGAGCGTCATGATCCCGGGCACGATCGAAAGCAGGAACAGCATCCGCTCACGTCCCGGGAATGCAAGCAGGAAGAGCATCGCGACCAGCGGACCCAGCGCCGCCCCCGCGTGGTCGAGCGCCCGAATGTGACCGAACGCCCGGCCGCGGCTTTCCACGGGGACAAGATCAGCGACGAGGGCGTCGCGCGGCGCCGTGCGAATCCCCTTGCCGAACCGGTCGGCAGCCCGCACGAGAAGCGCCCCGAGCGGCGTGGCGACGAGCCCCATCAGCGGCCGAACGAGGGCCGAGAGTCCGTAGCCCACGAGGATCATTGGCCGGCGGCCGAACCGGTCGGAAAGCGTGCCCGAGGGGAGCCGAACGAGCGCCGCCACCATGTTGGCCAGCCCGTCGAGCAGCCCCACGCTCATGGCCGATCCGCCCAGCTCCCGCATCACGAACGCCGGGAGCAGCGGGTAGATCGCCTCGCTGGACAGGTCCGTAAGAAAACTCGTCCAGCCGAGCCCGCGAATCGTCGCCGGAAGCGGCCGTTCCGCGGGGCGGTCAGAGGTTGCAGGAGACGAATGCATGGCGAACCGTCTCCACGTTATATTCCCGCCGCTGCTATTTCGCCTTCCCTTGCCGAAAGGTTCCGAGATGACGACGGTCAAACTCCCCCGCCGCGACTTCCTCTCCGCCGCTGCCGGCCTCACCGCGGCCTGCGCAGTGCCAGGCACCGCCCGCGCCGACGCAGGCGACCTCAACCTCGGCATCCAGCTCTACTCGCTCCGCGGCTATCCCGTCGACGAGGCCCTGCGGCACGCCCGCGAGATCGGGTTCCGATTCGTCGAGTTCTATCCCGGCATGTACCCGCTCAACTCGACCCCCGAGCAGATCGCCGCCATGAACAAGAAGCTCGCCGATCTCGGGCTCACGATCAGCGCCCACGGCGTCAACGGCTTCGGCGCCGACGCCGCTGCCAATCGCAAAGTGTTCGAGTTCGCCAAGGCGGCTGGCATCCGGATTCTCTCCGCCGATCCCACGCCCGAGGCGTTCGCCAGCCTCGATGAACTGGTGAAGGAGTTCGACATCCGGATCGCGATCCACAACCACGGCCCCAAGCACCGCTACAACAAGGTGGTCGACGTGCTGAAGGCGATCGAGAAGCACGACTCGCGGATCGGCGCGTGCGCCGACCTCGGCCACTTCATCCGCTCTGGCGAGAACCCCGTGGAGGTGATCCGGCTCCTGAAGGGCCGGCTCTACGGCGTGCACTTGAAGGACTTCCAGGATCAGCAGGACAAGACGAAGGGCGTGATCCTCGGCAAGGGACACCTCGACGTGCCCGCGGTGTTCGCCGCGCTCGAGCAGGTACAGTTCCCGGCCGACGGCGCCCTGTCGCTCGAGTACGAGGAAAACCCGAAGGACCCGCTCGCCGACATCCGCGAGTGCCTCGAAGTGGCCAAGAGCGCCCTGGCAGCGGTGTAACGATCACCTCGCCCGCCCCGACTTCGGGCTCCGTCGGCACGTCGCAACCCGTTGAGGGAGGCTCGGGGCCGGCCGTTGCCCTCGAGCGGGCTGTGGGAGCGAGCGCAGCCATGGATGGCGAAGCGAGCGGACACGCAGTGAGCGAGGGCTGGAGGCCCGCAGCGAACGTCCAGCGAGAGGGCACGGCCGGTCCCGAGCCGGTGATCGCGCGTGAATGCCGACGATCAAGACAGTGGCCACCTTACACGCCGCGCACGTGCCAGCCGGCGCGACGGCCCGCCGCGAGGTCGAGCTCGGGGTCGTCGCCCACGAGGAGCAACTGCGGCGGCCCGAAGCCCAGCCGCCGCTCGACGCTGCGGAAGAACTCCGGCGCCGGCTTCCGCCAGCCGAGCTCCGACGAGGCGAACACGTGCGGCACGAGCGACAGTGGCTCGACATGGCCCGCGATCGCCAGCAGCCGCTCGTCGAAGTTGCTGGCGAGCGCCACGGTGAGCCCCGCGTCGATGGCCTGCCGCACGAGCGCGGGGCCGTGATGCGTCGGCCGCCACGCGGTCGGCCCGCCGAAATGCTCCCACAGCTCGTCGAAGATCGCCGCGGCGGCGGGCACGTCGGGAAACACGTCGAGCACGATCGCCCGCCACCGCTCCCGCTCGCGGGCGCGGTCGGTGGCGAACGGGGTCGCCGCGGCCGCGTCGACCGCCTCCTGTCTCCGCCAGGCGGCGCGAAACAGGCCGTCGATTTCCGCGACGCCGCGCTCCACGCCGTGCCGGGCGGCCGCCCGCTGATAGGCCACCGCCACGGATGGATGCGGCTCGACGAGCGTGCCGACGACGTCGAACACCACCGCTCGCACACCGGCCGGCGGCACGAGGCCCGGGCCGAACTCCGCGACGCGTCCGGCCGTGTCCTCGGTGGTGTTCATGGCAACGCTACCGCCGCGGTATCAGGCCGAGGTCGAGTCCGAAGACGAACATCATGAGCGTGAGAATGATCGCGAGCCCGAGGTACGAGAGCACCGCCACCACGCCCTCGCTCGGCGGCTTGCCACGCAGCCATTCATACGCCAGGAACACCATATGCCCGCCGTCGAGAACGGGGATGGGGAGGAAGTTCACGACCGCCAGATTCGCGCTCAGCATCGTCAAAAACAGCAGGAAGCGGCTGAATCCCTCTTCGGCCGACTTGCCGGCCTGTTTGGCGATCTCGATCGGGCCGCCCAGCAGCCGGGGGCTGATCTGATTGAAGAACAGCTTGTGGAGAAACTTGTACACCAGCGACAGGTCGTCGATCGCCCGGCCGAAACCGAGCCGCAGCGCCTCGCCGATCGAGCCGGCCCGCACCATCCGGTACACGGGCTCGAACAGCAGTCCCCGATCGACCACGAAACGGTCCGGCTCGGTGGAGAACCCGAGCGCGACATCGCGCCGCGCCCCGTCCCGGCCCTCGACCACGAGCTCGAGAGTGGTGCCGTCGTCAACCTGCTGCAGGGCCGCCATCACGTACGGCCAACTGGGGGCGTCGGCCGACAGCTCCAGACCCCGATCCGCCTCTTCGGCCGCGCGATCGGGCATCACGAACCGCACCCGGACGACGCGTTCACCCGGCATGATGCCTGCCCGCGACGCCGGGCTGTCGGGCGTCACGGCGGCCACCAGGGCATCGACGCCGAGCGCCACGCCGAGCGCCGAGATCGCCACCGGACTCGTGGGCCAGCGCGACTCCTCGAGCCAATCGACCGCCCGCGGCTCCACCTCGACCACCAGCCGCTCGCCTCCGGCCCTGACCACGTCGAGCTTCACGGGTTTCCCCGCGCGACGCCGCAGCACGTCGTCGAGCGAGAGTGGATCGCCCACCGCGTCGCCGTCGATCGCCACCAGTCGATCGCCGGGCAGGATGCCGGCGCGGGCCGCAGGCGAGTCTTCCTGCACGGCCTTCACCGGCAGCGGCGTCATCACGAGGCCGGTCGTCCGCAGCGGCTGTGGGAGCACTTCCACCTCGACGGGCGCCGATCCACCACCCCGCGCGACGGTGATCTTCACCGCCTGGTCGGACCGTGCGGACAGGGCGGCGATCAACTCGGCGTAGGTCGTGATCGGCCGGCCGTCCACGGCGCGGATCGTGTCGCCCGCGGCGAGCGGCGGCTGGGCCCGGCCGGCGGCGCCGGGGAGGCCGGCCTTCAGATCCGACGGCAGCGTCAGGGAGAACGGACTCGTCACGCCGACGGTCGGCACGCCCAGGTCGGTATCCGGGCGCAGCAGGAGCGTGCGGGTCGAATCGTCGCCCGGTCGATGGATCGTGAACTCGACTCCCTTGCTCACGTCGCCGAGCGTCACGCCCTTCTGAAGGTCGGAGAAGATCGGATTCCGCACGGCTCCGATCGCCGTGATCTCGTCGCCGGTCCGCAGCCCTGCCCGCCACGCGGCGCCGCCGGGTCGCACGCCCGACACCTGGCAGGTGAGCTCGCGCACGCCGAGCCCGAACGCCCACGACGCCATCAGGATGGCGAAGATCACGTTCATGATCACGCCGGCGGAGATGATCGCCATGCGCTCCGGCACGCTCTGGGCGGGATAGCTGCGCGGGTCCCAGGCCGGATGCGGTCCCGACGTCGGTTCCGGCGGCAGGTCTCCCGACTCGAGCACGCCGCGGGCCCGTTCCGCCTCCCGCGCCGCGGCGGCGGGGTTGTCGTCCTGACCGAGCATCTTCACGTAGCCACCGAGCGGGAGCGCCCCGATGCCGTACTCGGTCTCACCCCATTTCACGCTCGCGAGTTTGAGCCCCCCGACGTCGAAACCGAGGAAGAACTTCTCGCACTTCACGCCACAGGCCTTGGCGACGAGGAAGTGCCCCAGTTCGTGGACGAAGATCACGAATCCGAGGCCGAGCGCCACCTGAAGGATCACCCACCAGTTCGCCGGCTGCACGATCCATTCCAGCCACGTCGTCGCCACGAGCCACGTCGTCGCCACGAGCCACGTCGTCGCCACGAGCCACGTCGTCGCCATCAAACACACGCCCACTTGACCACCTCCTGTCGTGCCCAGTGATCAAGACGACGGACCTCGTCGAGGGTGGGCTCTGCCTGAAACGGGTGCTCGTCCAGCAGCCGTTCGCAAACGACCGCGATATCCGTGAAGGCGAGTTCCCCGTCGAGAAACCCGCGCACCGCCTGTTCGTTGGCCGCGTTGAGGACGGTGCCCGCCGTGCCGCCGCGGGCGGCCGCCTCGTGGCCCAGCCGCACCGCCGGAAACCGGATCGGATCCGGGGGCTCGAAGTCGAGTTGCGCCGCCTTGGTGAAGTCGAATCGCCGCGCCGGCCCGGGCATCCGATCCGGATACAGGAGGGCGTACTGGATCGGCAGCTTCATGTCGGGCGGACTCAACTGCGCGATCACGGAGCCATCGACGAACTCGACGAGCGAGTGGACGATCGACTGCGGATGCACGAGCACGGCCAGCCGGTCGGCCGGCAGCCCGAACAGCCAGCGGGCTTCGATGAGCTCGAGCGCCTTGTTCATCATGGTGGCCGAATCGATCGTGATCTTGCGGCCCATCGACCAGGTCGGATGCCGCAGCGCCTCGGCCGGTGTGGCGGCGGCCAGCGCCGCGGCCGACCAGGTGCGGAACGGGCCGCCACTGGCGGTGAGCACGATCCGCTCGACCTCGGCGGCCGTGCCCGATCGGAGCGCCTGATGGATCGCGGAGTGCTCGCTGTCCACGGGAAGGATCCGGGCGCCGGTCCGGGCGGCCAACTCCATGACGAGCGGGCCGGCCATCACCAGCGTCTCCTTGTTGGCCAGCGCGACCGTCTTGCCGGCCGCCACGGCCGCCCAGGTGCTGTCGAGGCCGGCGGCCCCGGCAATGGCGGCCACCACGCGATCGACCTCGGGCGCCTGCACGAGGTCCGCGAGCGCCTCGGCGCCCACGGCCAGCCGCGTGCCGGGCGGCAGGTCGGCCGGATCGAGCCCCCCCGCCGCAGCGGGATCCGTCACCACCACGTGGCACGGCCGAAACGCGCGT
>RFUD01000095.1 GCA_009923125.1 Planctomycetia bacterium | reverse complement strand
CTATCGGCTGGACGATGTCGCCGTGCCCGACGCGGCGCGGCTGGTCCTGACGGATGCGAAGCGCGACACTGCACGGGAAGGGCAGCAGGCGCTGTGGGAAGCGGCGGGCCGCCCGCTCACGCTCGCGGCGGTCTGTCCGCAATCGTTTGCCGCACCGATCTCGCCGCCCCGCAGCGCCCGCGCCGAGGACAGGCAGGTCGATGAACCGCTGCTGGAGCGTGGCCTCGACCCCTGGCGGCAGGCCAGCGACTTCCTGATCGTGGAGGGCGCCGGCGGGCTGTTCTCGCCGCTGTCGGACGCGATCTGCAACGCCGACCTCGCCGCCCGTCTCGGTCTGCCGCTCGTCGTCGTCGATGCCGCGCGGCTCGGGGCGATCGGTCGGACGCTCGCCACCGTGACCGCGGCCCGCGCCCGCGGCCTGGTGGTCGCGGCCGCCGTGCTGTCGCACACGGTGCCGGTGGATCCCGGTGACGACGACCCGGCGAGTGCGGGGCGGATCGCCCGCGATTCGGTGGCCGACCTGGCCGCACGGCTGGCGCCGCTGCCGGTGGCGACGCTCGGCCACGGTGCGACGCGGATCACGCCGCCGCTCGACTTCGTCAGCCCGTAGGACAGGCCACGAGGGCCGGCGGGCGCATCTCCGAACGAGCCGAGAACCGGCCGAGCTCGAGCCGCATCGCCACCCGCCACGTGCCGTCCGCGGACGGGGTCACGATCCAGTGGGGCATCACGACGACCGACTGGTGCACGAGTTCGAAGCCCCCCTCCGACTGGCTCACCGACTGGACGGGAAACGTCCACACGCCGGTCGCCGCGCCGTTCGACGCGTTGCCGAAGGAAAGTCGGGCGTCGATGTCGAGCCAGTCGTCCACGAGCCCGAGCCCGCGGCTGTGCGGCAGGTCGAGCCGCTGCCCGAGGTCGCCGAGCGTGCGGCCGAGTTCGTCGTAGAAGGACCGGCCGGCCGCCGCCGCCGGCAGGCCGGCGAAATTGAACTCCACCGCGAGGTGCTGGCGGAAGTCGGGCGGGAGCCCGTCGAGCTTGTAGGCGATCTCGAGGGCGTCCGAGCCCGCGTCGAGCGTGACCGCCTTCGAGAGCGTGAACGGGATCCCCCAGGCGTTGCCGGAGCGGGTGAGCAGCACCTGGATCCTGCCCGGATTGCGGCGGACGCTGGCCTCGTAGCCGCCCGCCGCGAAATCACCGCGCTCGAGGGCCGTGCCCTCGACGACGGCCGCCGTCGCGACGTCGCAATCCCAGAAGTGATCGACCAGGCTCTTGCGGCGCGAGCGGTCGTACCGCACCATCCGCTCGAGCCCCTCCTGCTTGAACTTCGCCAGCTGCGAGGCGTCGACGACGCTCCGGGCCACACCCGGCCCCGCGAGCACCTGGTCGTGGTAGGCCTCGGGCCGCCGGTCGAGCGTGGCGAGCAGGTTGTGTTCCTGGTCGCGGAGGTCGAGCTCGTAGAGCATGCCCCCCTTGGCCGGCGCGATCCAGGCGTCGAGGCGGTCGTTCGCCAGTCGCACGTCGGTGCGGCCGTCGAAATCGTAGTCGGCCGTCGTGGCCTCCACCCACTCGCCGCCCCGGCCCTCGGCACGGTCCGCGGCCTTGTCGGCGGCGATCAGCTGTCGGTAGATGGCGTTGCGCAGGTGCGGCAGGTAGATGCCGCCGAACGCGCCGTGCCAATATGCGCAGTTGCACTGGCCGCGGTAGAGCGACAGCGTGGCATCCGCGAGGGCCGCCTCGTCGGCCGCGCCGCCCCGGCGGAGCCGTTCGAGGCGGTCGCTCACGACGAGCATCCGGGCGTACATCTCGTTGGCTTCCGGATACCGCATGCGGAAGTTGCGCCACGTGCCGCCCCGCAGAAATGCGGCGACCTTGGCGAACGCCGGGTCGTTCCCGGCGGCGACGCGGGCTTCCACGCAGGCGAGCTGTTTCTCCGGTGGCAGCACCCACTCCGTCATCTCGCGGTAGCTGCACTCCGGCAGCCAGATCGTGCCGGCCGGCGGCGTGTCGCGGACCAGCTCCGACGGCAGAGCCATCTCGATCCAGTCGGCATTCTGCTCGAGCAGCGTGAAGAACGTCTCGAGCCAGCCCTCCTCGAAACAGGCCCGGTGCGTGTCGGGCCAGACGCCGAACTTCTCCCCGTCGTCGCCGAAGATCGCCAGCGCTCCGTGGCGGCGGGCGGCCAGCCAGCGCAGGTGGTCGATCGTCATGTGTGGCGCGGCGAACGGGATCACGTACCGCAGCCGCTCGCTCACGGGAAACACGGTGAGCGTCGCGCCGTCCCCCTCGGTGAGCCACAGCCGGTCGAGCTCCTCCTCGCCGAGGCCGGCGGCCTTGAAGTGGCTGTCGTCGAGAATCGTCCACTCGACCCCGGCGGCCGCGATGTCGGCCGTCATGCCCGGATCCCACACCCGCTCGGCCACCCACATCCCCGTCACCTTCGTGGCCAGCCGGCGCTCGAGCCAGCTCTTGAAGCTGGAGATCTGGCCGATCCGGTCCCGCCGCGGCAGCATCGCGAGCACCGGCTCGTGGAAGGCCCCGCCCACGATCTCGATGCGGCCCGCCGCAGCCAGTCGCGCGAGCCGGTCGAGGTACTCCGGGTGATGCCGATCGAGCCATTCCACGAGCGGCCCGCTCGTGTGCAACGCCAGGCGGATCCCGGGGTGGCGTTCGAACAGGTCGAGGAACGGCAGGTAGCTGTCGCGGTAGGCCTGTTCGATCACCTCGTCGAAGTTGCCGACGGGCTGATGGTCGTGGAGGACGAAGACGAACCGGACGGCGGCGGACATGCGATCCTCGGCGGGAAGGGAGGCGGTCGCCGGATTTTCAAGGCTGCGGTGGCCGGCGCCAAACCCTTCCGGGCGCTGGAATGAGGATTTCCCCGCCGCGAACGCGCCGGTGGCACCGGTCGCGCGGATCGGTGAAGCATGGCGGGCGTCAGGCCTCGCGCAGCCGGCGGGCCGACTCGGCGGGCGACATCGTCGTGATGTGGCAGCCGGTGGCGAGCTCGAAACCGGCGAACTCGGCGAGGCGGGGCAGGATTTCCAGGTGCCAATGCCAGTTTTCCAGCCCCGTGGACGTCGTGCCGACGGACGCGAACGGAGCCTGGTGCAGCCACCAGTTGTAATCGGTGCCGGGAGCGATCCGGTCGAGCCGCGCGATCACCCGCTGGGTGAGGGCCGCGACCGCGGCCACCGCGGCGTCGTCGGCCGCGTGGAAATGACGGCAGGGCCGCCGCGGCAGGATCAGCGTCTCGAACGGTTGACGCGGCGCGTGCGGCACGAGCGCCACCACGTCGTCCTGCTCGGCGACGATCCGCCCCTCGGCCTCGGCCGCGGCGATCAGGCCGCCGAACGGATCGCGGGCGCAGCCGGCGATCGCGATCTTGCCGGCGACGAGGGGTGGCAGGAAGTCGAGGGCCACGAGCTGGCTGTGCACGTGCTCGAGCGATGCGCCGGCGCGGACGCCGGAGTTCTTGAACACGAGCGCCCAGGCGAGATCCGCCCGGTCGGCGAGTTCGGCGAGCCGGCGTCGGCAGACATCCCACGCGTCGCGCCACGCGTCGGGCGCGATGGCGAGAATCGACCGTTCGTGGGCCGGTGACTCGACGAGCACCTCGTGGACGCCGTGGGCCGGCTGCCGCAGTCCCGCGCCGTCGAGCGCCGTGGCCGGTGCCGCCTCGACCACCACCGGGAACTGGTTCGGCACGAGTCGGACCCGCCACGGAAGCTGGGGGTCGGCGGGGGATCGCAGCACCGCCGGCGGCGTGCGCGACTCGTGACCCGCGCAGAACGGGCAGTCGGCCGCGACACCGCGGGTGAGGATCGGCCGTTCGGCCCGCTGCGGCGCGACGAACACGGTGCGCAGCGCGAGCGGCTCGTGGTGCCGGTGGGGCGGTGTCTCATGGCCCGGCGTGGCTGGAAGGGCGTCACTCATGGCCACGAGCGTAGCACACGCACGCCTCGCAGCCGCCGCGGGTCCACGGCCAAACGTTCATGGAGTGCCGGCGTCGTGAAGTTGATGCGCCATCCGGGTCAACGTAGACTCGGCCTCCTGCCGGCGGGTCGCGCCGGCTTCCCCGGAGAACCGTGCGATGCTCACCGTCGGCGACTCGTTTCCCCAGTTCAGCGTCCAGGCCTGCGTCGGCACCGGAAAAGACGACATCAAACTGCTCACGAACAACGACTACGAGGGGAAGTGGGTCGTGTACTTCTTCTATCCGAAGGACTTCACGTTCGTCTGCCCCACGGAACTGGCCGAGTTCAACAAACAGCTCGGGGCCTTCGCCGACCGCGACACCAGCGTCGTGGGTGGCAGCACCGACAACGAATGGTCGCACATGATGTGGCGGCGGTCGCACGCCGACCTCAAGGACCTCGGCTACCCGCTCATCGCCGCCCAGCGGCTCGCGCCCGATCTCGGGATCCTGGAGAAGACCGAGGGATACTGCCTGCGGGCCACGTTCATCGTCGATCCGCACGGCGTGATCCAGTGGGTCGACGTGAACCAGGGCCGCGTCGGCCGCAACGTCGCCGAGGTGCTGCGGGTGCTCGACGCCCTGCAGAGCGACGAGCTCTGCCCGTGCAACTGGAAGAAGGGCGATCCGTACGTGAAGGTCGGCTAGGTCGTGCTGTTTCGCCGGCGGCCGTGGACGCGGAAGTTCGGTGACGCGGTTCGCGGTCTGTCCCGCGCCCTCCGCAGCCAGTCGAGTTTCCTCGTGCACCTGTCCGTGGCCGCGGCCGTCGTGGTCGCGGCGGCGGTGCTGCGGGTGTCGGCCGGCGAGTGGGGCTTGCTCGCCGTCGCGATCGCCGGCGTGCTGGCCGCGGAGGTGTTCAACTCCGCGCTCGAATCGCTCGCCCGCGCGTTCGGCCCGGCCCGCAACCCGCGGATCCGCGACGCGCTCGACATGGCCAGTGCCGCGGTGCTGGTGACGGCGGGCGGGGCGGTCGCCGTCGGTCTGGCCGTGTTCGGGCCCCGGCTGGTCGCGCTGTTTGCGGACTGGTGATCGGCAGGCCGGCGTTGACCGCGTGTGCGGCGATGCGATAGCGTGCCGCCGTCGTCAATCGAACCTTTTTCGTGGAGGAACCGGATCATGGGCAAGCTGCTGGCGGAGGCGATCGGGACGTTCTGGCTCGTGCTCGGGGGCTGCGGCAGCGCCGTGCTGGCGGCGGCCTACCCGGATCTCGGCATCGGCTTCGTCGGTGTGTCGCTGGCCTTCGGGCTGACCGTGCTGACGATGGCCGCCGCCGTGGGGCACGTCTCGGGCTGCCACCTGAACCCCGCGGTGACGGCGGGCCTCGTGGCGGGAGGGCGGTTTCCGCTCCAGGACGCGCTGGGGTACGTCGTGGCCCAGATGCTCGGCGGCCTCGCGGGCGCGGGTGTGTTGTACCTGGTCGCCCGGGGAATCCCGTCGTTCGAGGTGGCCGCAGGCTTCGCGTCCAACGGCTATGGCGAGCATTCGCCGGGGGGCTATTCCCTCGCCAGTTGCTTCATCGTCGAAGTGGTGATGACGGCGATGTTCCTGTTCGTGATCCACGGTGCCACCGACCGCCGGTCGAGCCCGATCATCGCGCCGCTGGCGATCGGCCTGTGCCTGACACTCATCCACCTCGTGAGCATCCCCGTGACGAACACGTCAGTGAACCCGGCCCGCAGCACGGCCACGGCGTTCTTCGCCGGCGGCTGGGCCGTGGAGCAACTCTGGCTCTTCTGGGTGGCGCCGGTGCTCGGCGGCGTGCTCGGCGGCCTGCTCTACAAGAGCATGATGGACTGCGAGGAGTGAGGGCTAGCGAGCCGCCCGGACGTCGTAGCACAGGATCGTGTCGCCCTCGCGGAGGTAGAGCCTGCCGTCGAGGATCACCATGTGGGCCCAACTCGGCCGGTCGCCGCTGCCGGGCACCTTGAAGCTCGACACCTCCGCGTAGCCCGCCGGGTCGGCCTTCACGAGCGACACCGTGCCGTCGGCATAGCGCACATACACGCGGCCGTCGGCGGCCGCGACGGTCGCCGATCCCTTGCCGCTGCCGCGTTCCTTCCAGACGACCTTGCCGGTTTCGAGTTCGGCACAGATCAGGATCGCCTGGTCGTCGGCGCAGCCGTAGAGATGATCGCCGACGAGCACGATCCCGCCGTGCTTGTTGGCCAGCTCGGGCTTGAGGCCGTAGACCTCCTGCATCGTGACGGTGCCGCCCGGGCCGGCCTTCTGCCGGAGGAGCGCCCCGCCGCGCTTGTAGCCGGCGGCGATGAACACGAGGTCGTCCTTGACGATCGGCGTGGGGATGACGGCCGTCGTCTTGTCGATCGGATACGCCCAGAGGAATTTCCCCGTCTCGGCGTCGACGGCGAACGCGCCGGCGGCCGTGGTCTGGATGTAGACCTTCCGTCCACCGACGTCGGCGGTCACGATCGACGCGTGGCCGGCGCCACGATCGCCCTTCATGGGGCAGCTCCAGAGCGGCCGGCCGGTCTTTTTGTCGAGGGCGACCATCGTGGCCTGCTCACCGCCCGGCGTGCACACGAGCCGATCGCCGTCGATCGTCACGCTCTCGCTGTAGCCCCACGAATCGCCCTTCGTGCCACCGAACGTGGCCTTGAGATCGACGCGGAATTTCTCCCGGCCGGTGGTCGTGTCGCAGGCCACGAGCTGGCCGAACGGCGTGATCACGTAGACCGTGTCGCCGTCCACGGTCGGCGTGCCGCGTGAACTCTGCCACGACTCCTGCCCGTCGGTCCACGGTCCGCCCGTCTTCGTCTTCCAGAGCTGCTTCCCGGTGGCGCGATCGAAGCAGGTGAGATATTCGTCGGCGTCGCCCGCCGTGGAGAGCCCGTCGCCGAGCGTGAAGATCCTGTCGCCGGCGATCGCCAGGCTCGCGTAGCCGCGGCCGGCGCCGGCCGCCTGCCAGGCGAGCGGCGGCCCGTCTGCAGGCCAGGATTCGAGCAGATCCGTGTCGGGCGCGACGGCCGTGCGGCCCGGGCCGCGGAACGTCGGCCAGTCGGCGGCCTGCGCCGCCACCGGCCCGGCCACGAGCGAGCCGATCAGCGTCACGATCCCGGTGAACAACGTCAAATCGCGCATCACGACTCCTCCCGTGCCTGTCCCGTGCCTGGTGCCTCGCATCTGGTGCACCATTCGGCGCAGCGTATGGCGGCGGAGGTGGGTCGGTCAACGGTCCTGCCCGAGGTACACTCTGGGCGGTCCGGATCACCGTGCAGCATCCGGGAGTTCGTCGAGGAGTCTCAGGTCGTGGCCGCAGAAGCGTCGTCGGAATCGCCGTTCGGAAACCGGATTTCCGTGGAACAGGTCGAGGAGGGACACGACCTCGCCCCCAAGTTCGACACTGCCGGCCTGATCCCCTGTGTGACCACCGACTTCGCCTCCGGCGAGGTGCTCATGGTCGCCGTGATGAACCGCGAGGCGCTCGCCAGGACCATCGAAACGGGCGAGGCCCACTACTGGAGCCGCAGCCGCCAGCAGCTGTGGCACAAGGGCGCCACCAGCGGCCTCGTGCAGAAGGTGGTCGAGATGCGGATCGACGACGACCAGGACTGCGTCTGGCTGCGGGTCGAGATCGCCGGCGGCGCGAGCTGCCACGTCGGCTATCGCAGCTGCTTCTACCGCAAGGTGCCCGTCGGCGCGGAGCGGACACGAGGCACGGCGCTCGAGTTCACCGAGCACGAGAAGGCCTTCGACCCGAAGGCCGTCTACGGCGACGCCCCGAACCCGACGCAGTTGTAACACGCTCATGGGACAGGTTTCCCGTTTGTCACTGCGTTCCTGATACGCGCCGGCTTCGGGCTCCCCATATCCCGTCGCCGGACGTTCGGCTGGTTGAGCGCGCACCGGCTCGTGACTGCCCACGCCCTCTCGCTTGACGTTCGCCTCGGCCCTCCCGGCCTCGGCTCTCTGCGTGTCCGCTTCGCTTTCGCCATCCATGGCTGCGCTCGCTCCCACAGCCCGC
>RFUD01000094.1 GCA_009923125.1 Planctomycetia bacterium | reverse complement strand
ACCGAGATGTTGTAGGAGAGGTTGTGGGCCTGGAAGTCCCAGACGGAGTAGAAGTTGGGCTGGAGCTTGGTCATCTGCTCCAGGGCCGCCGACAGGTTCGTCCAGTCCTCGACCTTCTTGTAGTGGTTGGCCCTGTCCCAGAGCAGCGTCACGGCGACGTTCTTGAGGCCCAGCGTTGCCAGCCGCATCGTCTCGCTCGTGGGATCGACCTCGCCGAGGTTGGCCTGCGACAGTCCGTGCTTCGCCCGCTGCCGGGCCAACAGGCCTCCGGGGCTCGCCGAGTCGGCCGGTTGGCTGAGCATGGAGAGCGGCACCAGCAACACCGCGATCGCCACGAGCGCCAGGAGCGTCTCGCGCCGCAGACCCAGCCACGACTTCGACGCCGTGCTCATGCCGCCACCTCCCGAGACCGGAGACACACCGCCCCCACGAGGAAGAACGCCACCAGATAGCCGAACGTCTCGACGGCGTGCGCCCCCAGGAGGTCGAACGGGATGTCGAAGCCGCCGGCGAGGAAGTCTCCCGTGCCGAGGGCGGAGAGCGAGGGGAACAGGGCCGCCCCCAGCCGCATCGGGGCGAGCAGGACGGTGTCGAGCGCCTTCATGGCGTTCACGGCCGGGGACGGATCCAACTCCAGGGTGATGCTGGTCTGGGTCACGATCCGGTAGAGCGACTCGATCGGGCCGCCCCCGGGCACGAGCTTGCTGTCACCCGTCACCTGGCTCTCGAACAGGCGCTGGATGAACTCGCGGAACTGACCGACGAGCACGACCGAGAGCGCGGCGAGCAGCGCCACCGGCCCGGCGAGGAACGTGCTGAACATCACGCCGAGGGCCGTCACGATGAGCATGGAGAACCAGATGCCCAGGCAACTCTTGAGGTAATTGAACGCGAAGGAGCCGCTTCCCCGGCGGAGGTAGAAGTCGGCCTGGGCGACGCCGTAGTACTGCGCCGGCTCGAGGCACTGCAGCACGACCTCGACGCGGCCGTCGGCGACGATGTCCCGGAACAGGTCGACCTGCCGCGTGCCGCCATCGGTGGTGGTGACGCCCACTTGCCGGGGGATGAGCAGCGAGTCGATCGTGAATTCCTTGGCGGTGAAGTAGATCGGATCGCTCTGCAGGCCGGTGGCCGGATTCCGCACCCGCACGCTGCCGGCGATCCCCTTCTCGATCTCCCCCTTGTACGTGCGGAACACCCGCACGATCATCTCCAGCGGGAGCCCGGCGGCAAACTCACGCTCCCCCACGCCGTCGAACGTCCAGATCGCCGCTGCGAGCGAGCCGCCCTCGATGTATTGCCGATAGGACCACTCCGCCCCCACGCTGATCCCCTTCGTGCTGGGCTTCCCCTGTCGATCGAGGAACCGCAGCGTGCCCCGCAGCGGCTTGCGGGCCTCGAGCAGGCCCTCCGGCGGCCCCACCTCCCAGGTTCGGCCCCCCGCGCCGTCGACGGCGCGGACGGTATGTCGATGCCCCTGCACGGTGTCGGTGCGGCCGACGCCGTCGATGCCGGCCTCCACCCGGTGCCGGTGCCCTCGTGCCAGGCTCGTGCGTCCCTCGTACCCCGACGTCGAGCCGTCGTCCGCCTTGAGTTCGAGCATGTCGGCGGCGACGAGTTCGTGGTCGTGCCGCACGCTGCGGACGACGAAGGCCCAGCCGACGGTCCCCATCAGGGCCAGCAGCGCCGTGCCGACGAGCCCGAAGCCGAGCATCCGACCGAGCACGATTTCACCGGTCCGCACGGGCTTCGTGGTCACGGTCTGGATCGCCTTGGCCTTGATGTCGGCAGGCAGGCTGAACACCGAGAGCACGAGCACCACGAGGCACACGAGCAGGTTCGTCGCCGACAGGATGAAGCCCAGGTAGAGCTTCCCGGGATTGACGCTCGTCGGATCGAGGAACCACCCCGCGAAGAGCACGATCACCGCGAACAGGCCGAGCACGACGAGCACGTTGCGCCGCAGCGACTCCTGGATGGCGAGCCGCGCGAGCGCCCAGATCCGCCGCGGCGACATGCCGGCCAGGTCCGCGAGCGTCGTCAGCACGCCGCGGTACACCCGGTCGCCCGCCGCCAGGGGGCCGTAGGCGAGCGACTGCACGAGCCACGCGAGGGCCGACGCCAACACCGCCACGAGCGCGGCCGTGAACAGCCACGTCACGAACGCAGGCCCGATCCAGGCGGTGAATTTCGGGATTTCCTCTTCGAGCACCATGCGTTTTCAGCCCCGCGCCCCTCGTGTTCCGCGCTTACGCGTTCCGCTCGGTCGGCCTGGCCCGTCGTCCGGGGCGGGCCTCCGTGTCACGCACCACCTCGAGGAACAGTTCCTCCAGGGTCGTGGTCGGGTTGCCGATCTCGATCTCGGCGCCGCCGTGCTTTTCGAGCACGGTCCGCAGTTCGGCGACCGCCGCGGGAGGCAGTCCGCGGGCGCGGATCTGCGTCACGTCGGTCACCCGCAGCAGATCCTCGACGCGGCCCAACTCCTTGAGTTCGCCCTGGTGCAGCACGGCGATCCGGTCGCACACGTCCTCGACGTCGGCGAGCAGGTGCGACGACATGATCACCGTCTTGCCGCGCTTCTTGAGGTCGATGATCAGATCCTTCATCTCGCGGGTGCCGATCGGATCGAGACCGCTCGTCGGTTCGTCGAGCAGGACGAGTTCCGGGTCGTTGATCAGCGCCTGCGCGATCCCGATGCGGCGGGTCATGCCCTTGGAATATTCCTTCAGTTGCCGCTTCTTGTCGCGTGCCAGCCCCACCATCGCGATCAGCGCCTCGGCCCGTCGCGTGCGCTCCTCAGGGGGCATGTCGAACAGCCGGCCGTAGAAGTCGAGCGTCTCCTCGGCGTCGAGAAACTTGTAGAGGTACGTCTCTTCGGGCAGGTAGCCGATGCGCTCGTTCTTCGAGACGTCGGTGGCATCTTTTCCGAACACGAGCGCCTCGCCCGACGTCGGAAAGATCAGTCCCAGGAGGAGCTTCATCGTCGTCGTCTTGCCGGAGCCGTTGGGTCCGAGCAGGCCGAAGATCTCACCACGACGAATCTCGAGGTCGAGAGGCTTGAGGGCCACCTTCTTGCTTCGACCCCAGAAATCCCGGTAGGTCTTGGAGAGGTTACGGGCGGCGACGATCACCTCGTCGTCCGCCGTTCCATGGATCTTCCCCGGCTCGGCGTGCATGCGGTTTCGCCCCTCACTCGCTTGAGAACGTAAGTCCTTTCGTTGTACCGGGAACCGCTCGGGAGTGAAGTGGCTCTGCGAACCGCGTTGACAAGTTTCGACAGACGCCTAGAATCGCGTCGTTGAGACTGATTCTCAATTTCTTCATGCTGACCTGTTTTCCAAATTGAATTATGCGGAAAAAAATCATGTCAAACAGTCGTTCCATCTCCTCGCACACCGGGTTCAGCCTCGTCGAACTGCTTGTTGTGATCGCGATCATCGGCGTGCTCGTGGGGCTGCTGCTTCCAGCCGTGCAGGGCGCACGAGAGGCCGCCCGTCGGAGCGCCTGCCAGAACAATCTCCGGCAACTCGGCGCGGCGATCCACAACTACGAGAATTCCCAACGGGTGTTTCCGCCATCGTGCCTGGAAGGCGTCGCTGTCGGCTCGGCGCCGTGGTCGGGCCAAGCGGCCGTGCTGCCGTACCTCGAGGGAGACACGCTGTTTCGGAAGATCGATTTCTCACAGCCTTACAGCAGCGGTTCGAACATGAGCCTGTTCCCGCCGAACGGCGTCGCAGCCGTCCGCGTGGACACGCTCGTCTGCCCGGGTGAGATCAAGGCCACGCCCGTGCCCGACATCAACGGCGTGCCCAAGCATTTTCCACTGAACTACGCCCTCAATGTAGGCGGTTATCTCGTGCTCGACGCCAGCGTGCCGTCGCGGCCCGACGGGGGCGGAGCGTTCGCACCGTACAAGAAACTTCGGCCTGCAGCCTACATCGATGGCCTGAGCAAGACGCTCGCGATGGCGGAGGTCAAGGCGAAGACTCCCCGGGCCCAGCAGATCTCGGGCATGCCGACGTCGACACCGACGAACGCGGCAGCCGCCGGAACTCTTGCGGCCGGAGGTGAATTCGGCGCGGAATCGGGGCATGCCGAATGGGTGTGCGGCCGTGCGCTCCACATCGGTTTCACGACCACGTTCCCGCCCAATACGTTCGTGCCGTACACGCATTCTGACGGCCGCGAATACGACGTGGACGTCTGCGGCCCACGCGAGGGCACCACGGCCACTGCGGTCACGCGGGCCGTCGTCACTTCCCGGAGTCACCACCGCGACATGGTGAACGCCTCGATGATGGACGGCTCCGTCCGATCGATCGGCTCGGGAATCGACCTCGCGGCCTGGCAGGCCCTCGGCTCGCGGGCCGGCGCCGAGCTGATCGGCGGCGACTACTGACCCGCAACAGGGGCTTCCGACGACTGTCGCTCGTCAACGGTCCGGCTCACCTGTTCGACCACCCGGTGCGCGGCGAGCAACTCGGCTGGCGTGAAGTACGCCTCGTCGGGCACCGGTCCGGCATGATCGATCTTTTCCGCAGCGATACGTTCCCACGACAGGCCGTTCGCGAGGTGCCAAGCCGCGGCCTGGGCGACCTTCTGCGACAGTTCTCCCCGACCGAGTTGTTCCAGCACGGCCGCGAGCCGGGGGTCGCTCGAAAACGTCTCGAGTTCGACGAGCTTGTAGGAGAGCCGGGGCGACGGTTCCGGCTTCCCGTGCTCCAGGCACACGGTCGTCACGCGGAGCACGCGGGTCTTCTGCGGCGGAAGCGAGAAGGCGCCGCCGCCCATGCCCCCCATGCCACCGCCGCCCATGCCGTTCATCCCCTGCTGGCCGAACCCGCCTCCCGTGGCCTGACCGCCGCCGCCGCCGATGCCGCCGGCACCGAAGCCCGCACCGCCCCCGCCGCCGCCCATGCCCATCAGCTGAGCCAACACCGGCACGCCCGCGAACGCGGTCGGCATCCGCAGCGCGAGGGGCTTCCGGGTGCGGTTGGTGACGATGACCTGGGCCGACCGGGAATCGTTGGGAATGTACTTCACCTCGACATGCCCCGCCGCCTGGGCGGCGAACAAGTCCTCGGCGGCCACAGACTCCCCCGGCGACGCGCTCGGAGCGGCCTGCACGGGCTCACGGGCGGCGACCGGCGTCACGGCGGCACACACGGCGGAGAGGGCGAAGATGGCGGCGATGCGCAGGCGGATCGGCATGACGAGGAAATCCTTCGGGGGGCGGGACCGGCTACCCTAGAAGTATGCCTTCGGCATTCGACGGCACGAAATCCGGCCTCTGGGCCGGATATGCCGGATGTTCCGCATGCCCGGACCGGGGCATCCCTGCGTCGCCGGGAGGAAACGACACCCGCCGCCGCAGGACCGCAGACGGTCTATCGCTTGCTGAACTGGGTGCCACGACGGGCGCCGCGGAGACCGTACTTTTTCCGCTCCTTCATCCGGCCGTCGCGGGTGAGGAGCTTGCTGTGCCGCAGCGGTTCCGCGAGTTCCCCGTCGAACGCCTTCAGGGCCCGCGCGATCCCGAGCCTGCAGGCGCCGGCCTGACCGGCCGGACCACCGCCGTCCACGGTGATGTCGATGTTCACGGCAGACTGCCGCCCGACCTGCTCGAGAGCGCCGGACACGAGAACCCTGTCCTTGATCGCCGGGAAATAGGCCGCGAGGTCACGGCCGTTGACCGAAATCTTGCCCGAGCCGCTGCGGAGCCGAACGCGGGCCACCGACGTCTTGCGTCGGCCCGTGGCGAGGATGTCGGAGGTGCGGACGGATTTGGCGGACTGCTCGGCGGCCATCGGATGCTTCCTCGGATCGAATGATGCTGGTGCGGTGTCTTGGGGGATGAACGACGCCCACGCGTCGAGACGGCGAAAGCTGCTTCTACTTCGCGCCGACTTCAAGCGCCTCGGGCTGCTGGGCGTGGTGCGGATGCTCGGCTCCCGCATACACCTTCAGTTTGTCGAGCATGACGCGGCCGAGCCGGGTCTTCGGCAGCATCCTGCGGACGGCCTCCTCCACGATCAGCTCCGGCCGACGGTTGAGCCGGTGCTCCGCGGTTTCCGTCTTCAGGCCCTGGTAGCCGGTGTACCAGCGGTATTCCTTCTGCTGCCACTTTTTCCCGGTGAACTGCACCTTGTCGGCGTTGATCACGACGACGTAGTCGCCGGTATCGACGTGCGGCGTGTACGTGGGGCGATGCTTGCCCATGAGCACCATCGCGATGTCGCTGGCCAAACGGCCCACGATCTTGTCGCTCGCATCCACGAGCCACCAGCGCTGCTCGACCTCGCCGGGCTTCGCCATGAACGTCTTCATCGAGACACCTGCACCTGTCCTGCCTGACACTGTCCTGTTGAACCCCTCCGCGACGGCCGGGCCGGCGAAACCGGGGAGTCCCGGATGCTACCAGTGCCATGCCACCCCGGCAAGCGGCATCGACGCGGCCCGGACCGGCTCGTGGATCGGCCGATTTCTGCCCGGGCGGTCACGTCAGCACGTCGGCCCACAGGCCGTCGGAGACGAGCAGCCCCCCGCGGGTCAATCGCACATGACGGCCGTCGTCGACAGCCAGCCCGGCCGCCACCCAGCGTTCGACCGCGGCGCCGGCCAGCGTCTCGAGTGGGAAGCCGGTCTGGACGCGAAAGGCCTCGCGGTCGAGGCCGTCGCCCCGCCGGAGCCCCACCACGATCCGCTCCCGGGCCGCCTGTTCGTCGGTCATCGCATCGACGTCGCCCGTCGCATCCTCGCCCGCGAGCGTCTTCCTGATCCAGGTCGTCGTGCTGCGGTGGTTCGTGGTCCGCGTGCGGCCGTCGAACCGTGCGGCGCCCGGGCCGAACGCCTCCCACGGCCGGCAGTCCCAGTAGGCCTCGTTGTGCCGGCAGCGGAACCCCGGCCGGGCGAAGTTGCTCACCTCGTAGTGCTCGAAGCCCGCGGCCTCGAGTCGATCGATCGCCGTCTCGAACATCGCCTGCTCGAGCGACTCCTCGGCGGGCACGAGATCGCCGCGCCGCCGCGCCGACTCGAATGCCGTCCCCCGCTCCCACGTGAGGCAGTAGACCGACACGTGCTGCACGCCGAGCGCCACCGCCGCGGCCAGATCGGCCTCCACGCCGACGAGCGTCTGCCCCGGCGCGGCCGTCATGAGGTCGAGGCTCGCGACGAGGCCGGCTTCGAGCAGCAGCGAGACGGCCCTCCGGACGTCGTCCGGCACGTGGTCGCGATCGAGCGAGCGGAGCGTGGCGGCATCGAGCGACTGCCCTCCGAGGCTCACCCGCGTGATGCCGAGATCCCGGCACACCGCCACGAAGTCGCCAGTCACATCGAGCGGATTCGCCTCGACGGTCACCTCGGCTCCCGCGGCGGGCACGAGCCGCTCGCGCAGCAACGCAAAGAGCTTCCGCAGGCCGCCCGGCCCCAGGTGCGAAGGCGTGCCGCCGCCGAGGTAGAGCGTGGCGATCTCCAGCGGCTCACTCACTCGTGCAAGTTCGATCGCGAGCGCCGCGAGATAACGCTCGATGAGATCATCGCGGCCCGCCACGAGCGTGAAATCGCAATATCCGCACCGATGGCGACAAAACGGGACGTGGACATAGGCATGGCGGGGATGGTGCATGCGTGCATTGTGACAGACCGACAGAAGTGAATCTCACTGCCTCCATGATGGGGAGGCGAGGGGCTGCCCCTACCGTTGAGACGGCGTATGTGACCAGCGGAGGCATGGATGCCGGAGCGCAGGCACATCCGAGTGAGCCGGAGCCTGGAGGGCGAAGGCGAACGTCCGGCGAGACGGTACGGGGCAGCCCCGAGCCGGTTTGAGCGAGCCAGGCCTGGCAAGCGAGACGCTTGCCCCACAAACCTCACAGCCAGATGTGCAGCCGGCCGTCGAGCATGTCGGGAAGCTTCTTGGCGAGGATCCGGCGGATGCGGTCGTCGGTGTAGCGCGTGGAGAAGTGCGTGGCGACGATCACCTCGTTGTGAAACCGCTCGCGGCGGGCGAGCAGGTCGTCGAGGTGCATGTGGCCGAACTTGTGGAT
>RFUD01000093.1 GCA_009923125.1 Planctomycetia bacterium | reverse complement strand
TTTGTAAGCACCAAACTTTTCTAGTTCCCCGAGACCGCCAGCCACACCGGCAGGGTGAAGCCCCGATCAGCCATCAGCCGCGGTGGAGCTGGTAGTGCAGCCCCACTTCGCGGTCGTGGGCGTAGTCGTTGCCCCCGAGCTGCACGCGATACATGCCGAGATTCGACTGCCGCGTGCCGGGGCGGTCCGGGTGTTCCGTGTAGACGGCCGGCAGCGTCACGAACGGCCCCCCGTCGCCGGGCCAGCCGACGACCTGCGGCAGCCGCGACAGCGGGATCTCGCGGGCGAGGACGGGGCCGGTGCGCACCCGCCGCGGCAGCATCGTGAGCGCGTCGATGGGCGCCCTCCAGTAACGCCCCGGCTTGCGCAGGGCGGCGGTCGGATCGATCTTGAGTTCCACCAACCGCTTCACCCGTTCGAGCGTGTCGGCGAAGACCCGCTCGACCCGGCGCTGCGTGCCGTACAGGTTGACGAGGATCGGGAAGCCGCAGCCTCGCGGCCGCGTGAAGAGCACGGCGGGCCCGCCGGTGCGGAACAGGCGTCGCTGGATTTCCGCGATCTCGAGCCGCGGGTCGACGGGATGATCGACGATCGTCACCTGCCCCTCGGCACGCAAGGCCTCCACGCAGGCGCTGAGCGAACGGAATCCCATGCGGTTCTCGACGGATGCGGGTGCCGGACTTCGGGCCCGGGTATGCTGTGCACCAGAAGTTATAGGCCGACACCGGGATCCGGGCGGCCGATTTTCCCCGGGAGATCGTCGCATGGTCACGCTCACGAGCACCTACGAGGGCGGCCTCCGCTGCCGCGCCGTTCACGGGCCTTCGGGCACCACGCTCATCACCGACGCCCCGGTGGACAACCATGGCAAGGGGGAGAGCTTCTCCCCGACCGACCTCATGGCCACGGCCCTCGGGGCATGCATGATGACGATCATGGGCATCGTGGCCGAGCGTCACGGCATCGACCTCACGGGCACCACGGCCGAGACCGTCAAGGAGATGACGCCGTCGCCGCCCCGCCGCATCGCGTCGCTCCGCACGCGGCTCACGATCCCGCTGCCACCCGACCATCCCCAGCGGGCCGCGCTCGAGCAGGCGGCGCACACCTGCCCGGTGCACAAGAGCCTGCATCCCGACATCGACGCGGGCGTGGAGTTCGTGTGGACGGGCTGACGCTCACGGCAGCAGCCGCAGGCCGACGGCCGTGTTGAGATCGAAGACGGCCCGGCGATGACGGACCAGCGCCTCACGGTGGCTGTGCGCGACCTCCGAGGCGTCGTCGAGGTGTCCCTCGTAGTCGTCGGCCGTGATCCGCCCGGTGGTGAACTGCTCGGTCTTGCGCTCGAGCATGGCGCTGATCCGCGGCAGGATCGACCGCTCGATCTGCTCGAGCGCCTCGCGCGACCGCCGATACTCGCGCTCCGCCAGCCGGACCTCGGAGACGAGCCGTCGCTCGAGCGCCGCCAGTTCGAGCTTCGTCTGGCTGACGTTGCTCTCCGCACGGGCGATGTTGCCCTGGTTGCGGTTGTAGATCGGCAGGGCGCACGTGACGCCGATCGCCCAGGACGTCGCGTCGGACAGGCCGAAGGGCCGGTTGTCCTGGTAGGTGAACGGATCGTAGAAGAGGTACACGTCGTCGAACCGGTTGGCCCGCTGGAGCTGGATCTCCGCCCCCGCCCGCGACACGCCGATGCGGGCGGCATGCAGGTCGGGGCGGCACTGCAACGCGATGGAGGTCAGTTCCTCCAGCGGCGGCGGGTCGCCGAGGTCGGTGCGCAGCCTTCCCTGCGGTTCGAGCGTCGCGGTTTCGTGCGGCGGCAGGCCGAGCAGTACGCCGAGCCCCTCCTGGGCGTCGGCGAACGCCTCGACGCTGTCGCCGAGGCCGCTCCGCGAACGCTCCAGGACCAGCGCAAGATGATCGATGGCGTCGGCGGCGGCCGCGTCACCCGGCCTGGCGGACCGCTCGAGGGTGGCCAGCAGCCGCTCCTGGCGGTGGACCGTCGCCCGCGCCATGAGCATGTCGATCCGGGCCGCCTGGAGGTTCACGAACGCCCGGTACACGTTGTCGATCTGCCGCCGCGTCACGTCCTGAAACTGGGCCTCGATCGTGGAACGCGCCATGCGGGCCACGACGGTCCGCGCCTGCCGCTTCCGCGACACGTCGATCGGGTAGGTGATGTTGATGTCGTACTGCGTCGGGCCGCCGGGCCTCGCGTTGTTGAACGTGCCGTACGGGATGAACTGCGTGTCCATGTAGATCAGCGGGTTGGTCCGCAGGCCCGCGGTGAGGACGTCGGCATCGGCCTGCGTGATCTCGTGGCGGAGGGCGCGGAGGTCGAGGTTGCACGCCATCATCCGCTCGATGGCCGCGTCGAGCGTAAGCCCGTCGGACGGTCCGGGATCGTCGATGATCGACGTGTCGATCGTCGTCACGGGGATGGGCACGGACCCCGACGGAGCGGGTTCGGGCAGTGATTCCGGGAGTTGCAGCCCGCGGTTGGCGGTGAGTGTCGACCCGAGCGGTCCCGGGCGTCTGCCGCGGGGGATCCGGCCGGTGCGTTGACGGCCGCCGAGGATCCCGGAGCCGGCGGTGCCGCCGGGAAACGACGGGCCCGCGTCGAGGTCGCCGGGCCCCGCCCCGAGGCTCGGCTCGAGCGACCCGGGTACCGGCCCGAGGTTTGGAAATTCGAGGATGGCGGAGCGCGGCGACGTGGCGTCTGACTGCTGGGCCGCGAGGCGGGCGACGTGGCCGAGCCAGAGCCCGGCGCATGCCAGGCCGGCCACCGCGAATCGCCACGTACGCCGCACGCTGATCACGTCGCACCCCACCGGCGCAGCCGGTCCGAGAAGGTGCCTGCTTGGAACGCGGCACCACCCATCCGATATCATCGGCACGGTCGGGGAAACCGCTTCATCCCGGCGAACCGTCAGGGGCGAGCCCGGTTGCCCCGGCCGCCCAGATTTCCGATCCCCGCACGGTGCCGCGCGATGGCCGACCTGTTTTCCGCATCCCGCGCCGCCAACGTCGCCCGCGCGGCCCCGCTGGCGGCCCGGATGCGGCCGCGTCGGCTCGCCGACTACGTCGGTCAGGCACACGTCGTCGGTCCCGGCAAGCTGCTGCGCCGCCTGATCGAGGCCGACCGCCTCGGCTCGGTGATCCTGTACGGCCCGCCCGGC
Source organism: Planctomycetia bacterium (assembly GCA_009923125.1). Classification (GTDB taxonomy): domain Bacteria; phylum Planctomycetota; class Planctomycetia; order Pirellulales; family UBA1268; genus RGVT01. The sequence goes on along the minus strand of RFUD01000093.1, from coordinate 4,950 downwards.
GTGGGCAAGACGACGCTCGCCGAGATCATCGCCACCGAGACGAAGCGGCGGTTCGTCGAGCTTTCGGCCACCGCGTCGGGCGTGAAGGAGCTCCGCGACGTGCTCGACGCCGCCCGTCGCCGGCTCGAGGACGACGGCCAGCGCACGTGCCTGTTCGTGGACGAGATCCATCGCTTCAACAAGGCGCAGCAGGACGTCCTGCTCCCCGACGTCGAGAGCGGCGTGATCGCCCTCATCGGGGCCACGACGCAGAACCCGTTCTTCGCGCTCACCAGCGCCCTGGTCAGCCGCAGCCGGATCTTCGAGCTGGAGAGCCTCACCCCCGACGACATCGCCGAGATCCTCCGCCGGGCGGTGGCCGACCGCGAGCGGGGGCTCGGCCGCGAGGGCATCGCGCTGGCCGAGGACGCGCTGGCGTTTCTGGTCGAGACCTCCGACGGCGACGCCCGCCGGGCCCTCGGAGCCCTGGAGATCGGCGTCCTCTCGAGCCCGGAGCGGCCGCTCGCCTTCACGCTCGATCTCGCCCGTGAGAGCGTGCAGCGGAAGGCGCTCGCGTACGACTCGGGCGACACGCACTACGACTGCGCCAGCGCCCTCATCAAGAGCATCCGCGGCAGCGACGCCGACGCGGGCCTGTACTGGCTGGCCCGGATGCTCGAGGGGGGCGAGGATGTGCGGTTCCTCGCCCGGCGGCTCGTGATCCTCGCCAGCGAGGATGTCGGTAACGCCGATCCCCGGGCCCTGATGATCGCCGTGGCGGCGATGCAGGCCACCGAGTTCGTGGGGCTGCCCGAGTGCCAGCTCACGCTCGCGCAGGCGGTGACGTATCTCGCGCTGGCGCCGAAGAGCAACGCCTGCACCACGGCGATCGGCGCCGCCCGCCGCGACGTCCGCGAGAAGCGGGTGCTGCCCGTGCCCCGGCACCTGCAGGACAAGCACTACGCGGGCGCCCGGCGGCTGGGCCACGGGCAGGGTTACGAGTATTCGCACGACGCCCCCGACGGCATCGCCGCACAGGAGTATCTCGGCGTCGAGAGCCGCTACTACGAGCCGACCGACCGTGGCTTCGAACGCGATCTCGGCGAGCGGATCACCGAGATCCGCCGGCGGCTGCGGGGAGGCGACGGCTGACATGCGGGCCGTGGTGCAGCGGGTGCGCGAGGCGGCGGTGAGCATCGGCGGCGACGAAGTCGGCAGGATCGGTGTCGGGCTGGCCGTGCTCGTGGGGGTCGAGACGGGCGACACGGCGGAGGACGTCGCCTGGCTCGCGGACAAGATCGCGCGGATGCGGATCTTCGCGGACGACGCCGGCAGGATGAACCGCGACGTCCGGGAGATCGGCGGCGAGGCGCTCGTGGTCAGTCAGTTCACGCTCCACGCGAGCACGAAGAAGGGCAACCGCCCGGGATTCACCGCCGCCGCCCGGCCGGAGGAGGCGCTCCCGCTCTACGAGCGGTTTGTGGTGACGCTCGAGCCGCTCGTGGGCCGGCCCGTCCGACGCGGCGTGTTCGGCGGCGACATGCGGGTGGCCCTGGTCAACGACGGTCCGGTGACGATCGTGATCGATTCCCGACGCCGGGAATGAGCCCGCGCGGCGGTGTCGTCCGGGCACGGCCGATGCCGGTGGACGGGGCGGAAAGTGTGCTAAACTGCCGGCTCGCGTCGTGGTGGCTATAGCTCAGTTGGTTAGAGCACTAGATTGTGATTCTAGGGGTCGCGGGTTCGAGTCCCGTTAGCCACCCTCATCCCTCCTCCCGGTGGACCGTTCCCTCACGGAGACAGTGACCATGATTCTCGGCAAGCTCTGGAAGACGCTCGCTGCGCAGATGAACAAGATCGCCAATTTCTTCTGGACGGCCGATCCGATCGCCCAGTTGCAGTACGAGTACGACAAGGCGGTCGATCAGATGAAGGAGGGCCGCGAGGGGCTCGAGCAGTACCGGGCCCTGGTGGAGCGGGTGACGCGGCAGGTGAACGGCGACCGCGAGCACGTGGCCAAGCTCGAGGCCCAGGTGAAGGCCTACCTGCAGATCGGCGAGCGTGAGACGGCGAGCAAGTTCGCGCTCGAACTGCAGCGGGCGAAGAAGGACCTCGCCGAGAACGAAGCCCAGCTCAAGCTCCACGAGACGGCCTACGGCAACAACGTCACGAAGATCAAGCACGCGACGAAGAAGCTCGCCGACCTGAAGCAGAAGATCCAGAAGTACGACGCGGAACTGAAGCTCTCGCGGGCCGAGGCCGAGCTCGCCAAGCTCGCCACGAGTTTCAATTTCGACATCACGACCGACTTCGGCCAGATCGAGGACGTGATCCAGGACAAGATCGGCCTTAATCGGGCCAAGGTGCGCGTGGCGGCCGACCTGTCGGGCGAAGGGCTGGAGAAGGTCAAGGCGGAGCAGGCGGTGGAGACGCAGATGGCGGAGAACGCCCTGCGGGAGTTCGAAATCCAGATGGGGATGGTCACGCCGGAGACGGCCGGCGTGAAGGCCGACGACAAGGAGCTCGGTACGGAGCGGACCAGGCAGACGGCCGGCTGATCCGGTTGGAATTTCTCGCCCCTCAGGATCCTTCGTCGTGGCCACCGTCGCTCCGTCAGCCGCCCCGCCGTCCGGGCCGCCCGCCCTCGGGACGGCCTCCGAGCCCCGCGCCGCCGGCGCGTCGTTGCCCGCATGGTGTCCGGCCTGGGCGGAGCGTCTGGGCGACGCCTATCTCTCCGGGACGAGCTGCATGTTCCTGCTGCACGGCAACGTGCGGGACCTGGTCGCGGTCGCGCCCCCGGGAGCCGACGTCGCCGCCGGCTGGTCCACGGTGCCCGACTTCCTGGCCCGGGAGATCTTCGGCCGCTGGGACGTCGTGCTGGGGTACGACGTCGGCAAGGGGCTGCGGCCGCTCGCCGGCCCCGATCCGAACCGGCTGCGTTCCATGGCGCAGTGGCTCACCGAGCGTCTCGGCCCCGCCACCGGCTGGCCGCGTGAGCCCGATGCCGCGATCAACGCCATCGACGCGATCCTCGAACGCAATCTGCTGGAGGCTCCCGAGCAGCGGAAGCGGATCGCGATCGTGCTCGACTACGCCCAGTATCTGGCCCCCGCCGGCGACGCCGCCTCCTCGGCCCGCGCGGCCGCCGGCCGCCTCGTGCGACTGCTCGCCTGGGCCACGAATCCGCTCCTGCGGCGCGTGAACGTGGCGATCGCGCTGGTCACCGACTCGATGGCCGAGATCCACCCGCGGCTCGTGCAGAGCCCGGCCGTGACGGCGATCGACGTGCCGCTGCCCGACGCGGCCGAGCGGGAGCGGTTCGCCCTCGCCGCGGCCGCGGCCGCCGGCATGCCCGCCGACCGGACCGACGCGGTCAAGCGGGCCGCGGCACTCTCGGGCGGCCTGTCGCTCGAGAGCCTCCGGGCGGTGGTCACGATGTCGGCCCGCGACGGCACCGACCCCGACGGGCCCGAGTTCGCCCGGATGAAGAAGGATCTCATCGAGCGGTCGTGCCAGGGGCTCGTGGAGTTCATCCAGCCCCGGCTCACGCTCGACGCCGTCGCCGGCCACGCCGAGGCCAAGGCCCGCCTCGAGGCAGACGCCCGGGCGATCAAGCGCGGCCAGTTCGAGAGCGCTCCGATGGGCTATCTGATCTGCGGTCCGGTGGGGACCGGCAAGAGCTTCATCGCGGAATGCTACGCGGGGAGCGTCGGCATTCCATGCGCCGTGCTGAAGAACTTTCGCTCCAAGTACGTCGGTGAGACGGAGGGCAATCTCGAGCACGCGCTCGACGTGTTGCGGAGCCTCGGCCCCGTGGTCGTGATCATCGACGAGGCCGACGCCGCGCTCGGCAACCGCGATCAAGGGGGAGACTCGGGCACGCAGGCCCGGGTGTTCTCGATGATCGCCCGGCAGATGGGCGACACCCGGTACCGTGGCAAGATCGTCTGGATGCTGCTCACGAGCCGCCCCGACGCCCTGCCGATCGACCTCAAGCGGCAGGGCCGGGCGGAGGTGCACATTCCGCTGTTCTACCCGCACGATCAGGCGGAGATCGACGCGATGTTCACGGCGATGGCGCGGAAGTGCGGCGTGAGGCTCGCTTCCGGCCTGCCGGGGCCGGTCGATCTCGGGCTCGGGCTGTCCGGCGCCGACATCGAGAGCGTCGTGCTCGCCGCGCGGCGGAAGGGGCTCGACCGTGCCGCCGATTCCGGCCGGCCCGCGCCCGACGAGATCTCCCCGGAAGATCTCCGGGAGGCTCTGGGCGACTTTCTCCCCAGCGCCCAAGGACTCGAAAAGGAGATGCAGGAGATCGCGGCGGTGCTCGAGTGCACCGAGAAGCGGTTCCTGCCCGACCGCTGGAAGGAGCAGGTGGCGAAGCCGGGTGGCCGCGCCCAGCTCCAGGAGCGGCTGGCCGCGATCCGCGAAGTCGTTCGCGGGTGAGGCGAATAGCGACACACAGCACAGCACGACCCTCGTTGCCCCCACCGGAGAACTTCCCATGTCGAAGTCGAAGACACCCTGGTTCGACGCCGCGAGCGATTCCGAGATGCTCACCGAGTACGCCCGCAAGCTCGATTCGTTTCTCGACGTCGTGGCCGACGGCCGCGTGGACGCCAACGAGCTCGAGGCCCAGGAGAAGCGGGTCGTCAGCCTGATGAAGGAGGTCGAGCCGCTGTTGTCGCCCGAGGCCCACGCCAAGGTGACGCAGCTCCTCTGCGAGGTCACCGCCTACGACCTCATGAACACGCTGCACATGGCGGGGAAGTCGCGGCCCCGCACGAGGTTCCAGGGCTAGGCACCCCCGTCACGTACCCCTCACCCGTCAGGAAGCATTCATGTCAGCTCAACCGAAGACACCGTATTGGCTCGCCGTGTGGGCCGTGATCCTCGGGCTCGTGGGCCTCGCGGCCTGGCGGGCCGGCATGCTCGAGCAGTTCGGGCTCGGCCGTCCAGCCGTGCATGGGCAGC
>RFUD01000092.1 GCA_009923125.1 Planctomycetia bacterium | reverse complement strand
GCGCCGAATGGGGCGTGACGCTGCTCGAACTGCGGCCCGCCGGCGGCGGGGGCCACGTGCACCTCACCGCCGACCTCGAAGCCCGCACCGGCACCGACACGCCCAAGTTCGATCCGACGGCACAACCCGCAGAGCGCACCCCCGCCGCCCCTCCTCCGGGCGATATCGAGATCGCGCTCCCCCCCGGAACACCGGGGCCGTAAAAGTTCCGCGCGGCATCGCGTGCAAATTGTTTGACTCGCGCAAGGCCGGGTCCATAATGGCGAGGTTGCTTTCGACCTGCCATCCGCAACGGCCCCGCGGCCGTCCCCTCTGCGGAATGCATGACGGCTCGACCGGCCTCCACCGGCCACCTGCCCGTCGGACTGCATGTTGAATCGACGATCGATTTTGCAAGCCCGGAGGCATCGGACCGGCCGACCGCCTCTTTGGGTGTGAATCACTCACCTTGTGCACGACAGGAGTTTGTTCGTTCCGATGGCCCGCATCCGCAACGTCTTCGAAATCATCGAACTGTACGGTCACGACGAGAACTTCGAGCCCCACACCACGCCTGAGTTCGTCCCCACCCAGGCTCCGGCGGGCTCGAGGCAGAAGCTCGACATCCTCGCCGAGCGCATCCAGCGCGGCATGCCCCTGTGGCATCCGGAGGATTCGACCGAGTCGGCAGCCAACCTCGTCGGCGCGAACGAAGCCTGATCGTTCGTCCCGTCGATCGCCAGCCCTTCACCGCCCTCCGCGGCCCCGCCCGCGGAGGGCGGTTTCGATTTCACGCCGGGCGCCGGCGGCCTTGAGCTTCTCGCGCTTGTCGTGCAGCTTGCGGCCGCGTCCGATGCCCATCAACACCTTCACGCGGCCGTTCTTGAAGTACATCTTGAGCGGAACGAGCGTGAGCCCCTTCTCGTAGGCCAGGCTGGCGAACTTCTTGATCTCACGCCGATGCAGCAGCAGCTTCCGCGGCCGCTTCGGCTGGTGGTTGAGCTGGTTGGCCTTCTCATATTCGGGGATGTCGCAGCCGATCAGCCAGACCTCGGTGGCATCGACCCGGCCATAGGCCTCGTCCAGCGACATCCGGCCGGCCCGCAGGCTCTTCACCTCGCTGCCCACCAGCGCGATCCCGCACTCGAGCGTGTCGATGATCTCGTATTCGTGTCGGGCCTTGCGGTTTTCCGCGATCACCTTCTCCGCCGGCGGATCGCCTGCTTTGGCCTTGCCCGACGGCTTGGAGGCGGCGGACTTGGTCGGTTTGGGTGCGGCCACGGAACGGTCCCGGTGTGTGGGCAGGGGGGTGATCGACAGATTACACTCTAAGCTTCGACCGATGTGCGTTTCCCGCCCCCCGCTTCCCCGGCTGAAAGTCACCATGACCGACCTTCCGGCTGCCCGTGTCGTCGTCTGTCTCCTCGGTCTCGGCATCGCTCTCTCGCCGTCCCACCGGGCCGATGCGGCCGAGACGACCGCCCTCCCCACGGCTCCCCCCGGATTCATCGCCGGTGAAGAAAAGCCTGCCGGGGACGGACCGGCCGTGAAGGTCCCGGGCGGCTGGATGGTCGCCTACGACGAGACGATTCCCGGTACCGAGATCACGTTTCGCATGGTGCCGATTCCCGCCGGCACGTTCCGCATGGGCAGCGCTGAAAGCGAGGCCGACCGCACGTCCGACGAGGGGCCGCAGTTCGAGGTGGCGATCGAGCCGATGTGGATGGGCCGCTGCGAGGTGACGTGGGACGAATACAAGGCCTACATGGCCGCCTGTGACCTGTTCAAGGCCTTCGAGGCGGCCCACATGCGCGAGGTGACGGCCGACAACGAGGCCGATGCCGTCACGGCTCCGTCGAATCTCTACGATCCCACCACGACGTTCACCAACGGCGAAGATCCCCTCCAGCCCGCCGTCACGATGACGCAGTTCGCCGCGCGGCAGTACACGAAGTGGCTGAGCGGTCTCACGGGCCGGTTCTACCGGCTGCCGACCGAGGCCGAGTGGGAGTACGCCTGCCGCGCCGGTTCGACGACGCCCTGGAACACCGGGCCCGACGCGGCGACGCTCGAGGCGGCCGCGTGGTTCGCCGACACGTCCGACGAGACGACCCACGCGGTCGGCGAAAAGGAGCCGAACGCCTGGGGGCTTCACGACATGCACGGCAACGTGGCCGAGTGGGTGCTCGACGAACTCGTCCCCGGAGGCTTCGGGCGGCAGGCCGCACTTCCGCAGCCGGTGGCGGCGGCGGAGGCGGCCGTGTGGCCCGAGCATCTTTCACCGCGCGTCGTGCGCGGCGGCGCCTACTACGACGAGGCGGCCCAGTGCCGCAGCGCCGCCCGGCGCGGCTCCGAAGACCTGCCATGGAAGGACGTCGATCCGAACCTGCCCAAGAGTCCCTGGTGGTACACCGAGGAGCCGGCCCTCGGCGTGGGCATGCGGATCGTGCGGCCGCTCACGCCGCCCGATCTCGCGACGCGTCGCCGCTGGGGCGACGCCGACATCGAGAGCATCCGGGCCGACACCGCCGACCGTCTCCAGCAGGGCCGCGGGGCCCGTGGCCTCGTTGATCCGGATCTGCCGGCCGCGGCGGCCGCCGAAGGCTTCACAAACTAGGGACACACGAGGGGCACGTTCGATGAATCGCATCCTGTCGCTCGCGCTCGCGGTACCCGTCTGCTTGTCGGTCGCCGTGGCGGCCGACTGGCCCGACTGGCGCGGCCCCCAGCAAAGCCGCCACTACGACGGACCTCCGCTCGTCACGTCGTTCGATCCCGAGAAGGGCACGAACGTCCTCTGGAAGAACGACGAGGCAGGGGGCATTTCCACGCCGGTGATCATGGGCGGCAAGCTGTTCGCGCTCGTGCGGCACAAGCCGGGCACGGAGGAAGAGGCGGAGAAGGTGCTCTGCCTCGACGCCGCGACGGGCAAAAAGCTCTGGGAAAACGTGTTCAACGTCTACCTCTCCGACGTGCCGGCCGAACGGGTCGGCTGGTCGGCTGTCGTCGCCGATCCCGCGAGCGACACCGTCTTTGCCCACGGCGTGTGCGGCGTGTTCACGGCGATCGACGCCGCCACCGGTGCGACGAAGTGGCAGCGGTCGCTGCACGAGGAATTCGGATTTCTCTCCACCTACGGAGGCCGCACGAACATTCCGGTCGTGTTCGAGGATCTCGTCATCGCGAGTGCCGTCGTGACGGGCTGGGGCGACACCGCCCGGCCCGCCCACCGGTTTCTCGGGCTCGACAAGGCAACCGGCGTGGTTCACTGGATGAATGGCACGAAGGAATTGCCGGAGGACACCACCTACAGCACGCCGTCACTTGCCGACTTCGGCGGCCAGGCGGCGCTCGTCTTCGGCTCGAGCGACGGCAGCGTGTGGAACTTCCAGCCGCGAACGGGCAAGGCGGTGTGGAACTTCAAGCTGTCGCGCCGCGGCATCAACACCGCCCCGCTCGTGGATGGCGACACGGTGATCATTTCGCAGGCGGAGGAAAACCTCGACAACACGTCGATGGGCTCGGCGACCGTGTTCAAAGCCGCCGGCATGGGTGACATCACGGCGACCGCCGCCGTCTGGCAGAAGAAGGGCGTGATGGACGGTCGGTCGATGCCGGTCGTGCTCGGCGACCGCGTGTATTTCATCGACGACGGCGCGAAGGTCTACGCCTTGGACAGAAAAACGGGGGAGCCGCTCGGACGGCCACAGAAACTCCTCGGCACGATCGTCCGCGGCAGCCCGCTCGTGGCCGATGGCAAGCTCTACGTGTGTTCGACGAGCGGCTGGCATGTGCTCGAGCCGACGGCCGATGGAATCAAGTTCGTGAATCGCATGCGGCTCGACGAGGAGGACGAGGTCACGGCGTCGCCGATCGCCGCCAACGGTTACATCTACCTCACGACCGGGGCGCGGCTGTACTGCCTCGGCGACAAGACCAGGGCGTTGTCCTCCTCCGCATCCGTCGGCCCGACGGTGTCGCAGAAGGTGTCCGACGCGACCAAGGCCCCGGCGGGCGAACCCGCCTGGGTGCAGGTGGTGCCGGCCGAGGCCCACATCGCGGCTGGTGAGTCGCTGCCCATGAAAGTGCGTCTCTTTGACGGGGCCGGGCGGTTCGTAAAGGAATCGCCCGCCACGTTCACGGCCACCGCTGGCGCGGTCGCGAGCGACGGCACCTACACGGCCCCCGCAGGCCAGCATGCCGCGGCGATCGTCACCGCCAAGGTCGGCAACCTCGAAGGCAGGGCCCGCATCCGCTCGATGCCGCCGCTGCCCTGGCGGTTCGACTTCGACGACATCCCGCTCGCGGCCGATCCGAAGACGGGGGTCGTGAAGGGAGAGCCGCCGCTGCCGTGGATCGGCATGCGGTATCGGCACGTCGTCCGTGAGGTGGATGGCTCGAAGTGCCTCGTGAAGATCACGACGATCCCCAAGGGCACGCGGAGCCAGGGCTGGATCGGGCCGATCACGCTCCACGACTATCGGATGCAGGCCGACTTCCGTGCCCAAGAGACGGGCGTCGAGAAGCCGGGATCACCCCCGTCCGACACGCCGAAGTCCGCTGCCACCGACGCCGATGCCTTTGCGAAGGCCTTCGGCAATCCGGCGGCCCTGGAGAAGGCCCGGATGCCCGACATGGGGCTCATCGCCCAGCGCTACACGCTCGACCTGATGGGCGCCGCGCAGCAGCTCCAGCTCCGCAGCTGGCCGCCGCAGGTGGCCACCTACTTTTCGAAGACGATCCCGTTTCCGTGGGAGGCGGGGCGGTGGTACGTGATGAAGTTCGAGGCCCGCACGTCGGGGAAGGCCGCGATGCTCCGCGGCAAGGTCTGGCCACGGGGCGAGGCAGAGCCCGACGCCTGGACGATCGAAGCCACGCATGCCGCCGGCAACCTCCAGGGCAGCCCCGGCTTCTTCGGCAACTCGAAAGACTCCGAGATCTACATCGACAACGTGACGGTGGAGGCGGTGCAATGACTCTGCGAATCGCATCCGTGTTTGGCGTGGGCCTGCTTGCCGGCGTTGCCGGCGCGGCCGACTGGAGCCAGTGGGGCGGCTCGCCGGTCCGCAACAACGTCTCTCCGGCGAAGAACATCCCGGCGGAGTGGTCGCCCGGCGACTTCGACCTCGACACCGGCGTGTGGAAGCCGGAGACGAGCAAGAACGTGGCCTGGGTGGCGGCGCTCGGCAGCCAGAGTTACGGCAACCCGGTCGTCGCCGGCGGCAAGGCGTATGTCGGCACCAACAACGGCAAGGGCTGGCTGAAGCGCTATCCCCCGGCGGTCGATCTGGGCTGCCTCCTGGCCTTCGACGCCAAGGACGGCTCGTTCCTCTGGCAGGACTCGAGCGAGAAGCTCCCCACCGGCCGCGTGCACGACTGGCCGCTCCAGGGCATCTGCTGCGCGCCGCTCGTGGAGGGAGACCGCCTGTGGTACGTGACGAGCCGTGGCGAGGTGAAGTGCCTCGACACCGAGGGCTTTCACGACGGCGAGAACGACGGCCCCTTCACGGCCGAGAAGGCGCCCGAGAAGGACGAGGCCGACGTCGTCTGGGCGCTCGACATGATGAAGCAGCTCGGCGTGTCACAGCACAACATGTGCTCGTGCAGCGTGACCGCCGCCGGTGACCTGCTGTTCGTGAACACGAGCAACGGCGTGGACGAGGGGCACATTAATCTGCCGAACGCCGAGGCCCCGAGCTTCCTGTGCATCGACAAGCGCGACGGCCGGGTGCTGTGGGCCGACAACACGCCGGGCGCGAACGTGCTGCACGGCCAATGGTCGAGCCCGGCCTATGCGGAGCTCGGCGGCGTGCCGCAGGTCTTGTTCGGCGGCGGCGACGGCTGGCTCTACGCCTTCGACGCCCGTGGCGAGAACGGGCGGGCGAAGAAGCTCTGGGAGTTCGACTGCAACCCCAAGGAATCGAAGTACACGCTCGGCGGCCGGGCCGACCGCAACCACATCATCGGCACGCCGGTCGTCCACGAGGGGCTCGTCTATGTCGCCGTCGGCGAGGATCCGGAGCACGGCGAGGGCGTGGGCCATCTGTGGTGCATCGATCCGACGAAGCGGGGCGACGTGTCGAGCGAGCTCGCCGTGAGCCTCAAGGACCCGAACACGCCCCTGCCCCGCCGCCGCGAGCAGGCGGTGATCAAGGAGCAGGGCGAGGTGGCCCGGCCCAATCCGAATTCGGCCGCCGTCTGGCACTATCCGGGCCTCGACGGCGACAACAACGGCAAGCTCGACTTCGAGGAGACGATGCATCGCACCTGCGGCACGGTCGCGATCCACGACGGACTGCTCTTCGTCGCCGACTTCAGCGGGCTCGTGCACTGCCTCGACGTCAAGACGGGGAAGCCTCGTTGGACGCACGACATGCTCGCGGCCAGCTGGGGCTCGCCGCTGATCGTCGACGGGAAGGTCTACATCGGCGACGAGGATGGCGACATCACGGTGTTCAAGCTCGCGCCGGAGAAGGAGATTCTCGCCGAGATCAACATGGGCAACAGCGTCTACTCGACGCCGATCGTGGCGGGTGACACGCTCTACATCGCCAACAAGAGCCACCTGTTCGCGATCCGCGCCGGAGCCACGCCCGTCGGGAGCCGGTGAGATGCGCGGCCTGGCCGGGCTCGGGATCGGGGTCATCCTGCTCGCCGTGGCGGCGCGGGCCACGGAACCTGTTCCGGTCGCGGCGTTCAGGGTTCGGCCCTATCTGCAGAATCCGGCCGCCGACGCGATGACCATCCGCTGGCTGTCGAACGACGACACGCCGGGAAGGCTGACGGTGGACGGCCGCGAGTTCGTGTCGGCGCCGACGCTCTCGCTCGAACTGGCCTATCAGCCGAACGAACGGCCCGACGACCGGCTCGGCAGCGCCCCCTTCCTGCACTCCATCCGGGTGACGGGGCTGGAGCCGGCGACCAGCTATCCCTACGCGGTGACACAGGGCGGCGAAACGGTGAAGGCGATCCTCACGACGGCACCCCGGCCGGGCGACGTGGGGCGCGGCGGAGCCGTGCGGCTGTTCTTCTACGCCGACAGCGAGACGCAGCCCGAGTCGCGCGGGTCACGGGTCGAGTGGCCGCCGTCGACGTCGCTGCCCGGGGGTCCGCGGCCGCGGTGGGTCAACGGTCGGTACCCGGCCGACGAGACGACGGGCTACCGCATGAACCTGGCGCTCATCGCCTCCCGCGCCGCCGACAGCCTGCGGGTGGGCAATCCGGCGATCGTGAGCGTGGTGGGCGATCTCGTCGAAAGCGGCGGCGAGCAGCGCGACTGGGATGAGTTCTGGCGGCACAACGCCGGCGAGTTCGGCACGCTCGCCTCGCGGGTGCCGATCGTGGCGGCCCTCGGCAATCATGAGATCTTCGGCGGCCCCGCCTCGGCCGATCCCGCGCAGGATCTCGGCGGCCACTCGGGCCGTGCGGCGCTCGTCGGCGCGATGAAGTTTCTCACCTACTTCGAGCACCCCGCCAACGGGGCGGCCGACGAGCGTCACGAGGAACGCTACCATCGCCTCGACTTCGGGCCCGTGGCCCTGATCACCCTCGACACGACCAACAGTGGCGCCGACGACGGGGCCGACGACACCAACCACGACCTGGACCGGGCCGATGCGCCCCACGTGCCCGACATCGCGCCCGGCTCGGCGCAGTACGCATGGCTGGAGCGTGAACTCGCCGCCGCCCAGGCCGCCGGCCGCATCATCTTCGTGCAGTTTCACCACGCCCCTTACTCCTCGGGGCCGCACGGGCTGCCTCCCGGATCGGGCCCGGGTGAAAACCCGCACTCCGGCCAGCCGCTGCGCGGGCTCGCCCCCCTGCTCCACCGGCACGGCGTGCAGGCGGTGTTCTCGGGGCACGACGAGATGTACGAGCATTCCGTCGTCGAGGGGGTGCACTACTACGACGTGGGCATCGGCGGGGACGCGCTGCGGGGTCCCGACGAGGCCGCGCGGAACGACCGGCAGATCTTCCTCGCCCACGACCACGCCCCGGAACACTGGGCCGGCAACATGCTCGAGTCGGGTGGCAAGCACTACGGCCACGTCGAAGTGGATGTCGCCCGCCGGACAGGGCACCCGGGGTTCAGCGTCACGATCCGGCCGGTGCACGTGTTCCCCGTTCTCGACGCCGAGGAGTCGGGTAGGATCACGGGCTGGGAACGCCGCGAATACGACGACGTCGTCACCTTCG
>RFUD01000091.1 GCA_009923125.1 Planctomycetia bacterium | reverse complement strand
GGCCGAGCCGCCCACGAGCCGCGTCGCGCCCTCGGCCCGTCGCACCCGGCCCTCCAGCGCCCTGAGCCGCGCCGTGAGTTCCCGCTTCTTGCGGACCCGCTCGAGGACGGCCTGGATGTCGGCCAGCTTGCAGGGCTTCGTGAGATAGTCGAACACTCCCCGCCGTACAGCGGCGATCGCGCTTTCGAGCGATGACTTCCCGGTGATGATCACCGCCTCGGTGTCGGGCGAGGTCTCGCGGACACGGGCGATCACCTCGAGCCCGCCCACGCCCGGCATGTCGAGATCGACGATCACGCAATCGAACGAGGTACGGTCGAGGGCGGCGAGCGCGGTGCCGCCGTCCGGGCAGACCGTCGCCTCGTGACCGAGTCGGGGAAGCTCGATCCGCATCAACTCCTGGAGCGACGCCTCGTCGTCGGCGAACAGGATCCGCATCGGCCTAGGCTGCTTGCTGGGCGGGATGATCCACCTCCTTCTGCGTGACGTGGGAGACGGGGGCGGCGCCGATCTCGGCGACCGGGAGCGTTACCCGGAACGTCGACCCCTGCCCGGGGCCGGCGCTGGCGGCCTCGATCCTGCCGCCGTGGTCGGCCACGATTCGATGCACGATCGACAGGCCGAGCCCGGTGCCCTGCCCGGCCTTCCGCCGGGTGAAGAACGGCTCGAACAGATGTTCCAGGACCTCGTCGGTCATGCCGCAACCGTCGTCGGTGAACACGAGTACCGCGGCCGCCCCGTCGCGCTGCACGCCCACGCGCACGCGGCCCGCCTCCTCGATCGAGTCGAGCGCGTTGACGAGCAGGTTGAGCACCACCTGCTTGATCTCCTGCGGATTGACCATCACGAGGACGTCGGCGCCCGCATCGACGTCGATCGTGCGGCCGTTGAACCGTCCCACGTGCCGAAGCATGTCGGCCACGTCGGTGACCAGCGCGAGGATCGCCGTGGGCTGCCGGCGCACCTCGCCGAGACGCGAGAAATCGAGCAATTTCTCGGTGATCCCCTTGCAGCGAAACGCCTCCTGCTGGATCAGTTCGAGGTATCGCCGCATCACCTGCATGTCGGACTCCCCGGCGGGGGGCGTCTCGAGCCGGCTCTCGAGCGACTCGGCGCACATGGCGATCGACGCCAGGGGATTGTTGATCTCGTGCGCGACGCCGGCGGCCAGGAAGCCGACGCTCGCCAGCTGCTCGTTCCGCACCACCTCGCGGGTGCGGAGCTGCACCTGCCGGTCGAGATCGTCGCGGATCTCCTGGAAGCGGCGGGTCATGTCGTTGAGCGCGCCCGCGAGTTCGGCCATCTCGTCGCGGGTGTCGAGACGAATCCGAAAGTCGAAGTCGCCCGCCGCGACCCGCCTGGAGCCCTGGCCGAGCAGCCGCAGCGGCCGGAACACCCAGCGGTAGGTGAGGACGCCGAGCGCCGCGAGCAGCACCGTGGCGGCCAGGGCGGCCGCCCAGGTGGTGACGATGAGCGTGCGATACCCCACGCGGACCTCGTGCGACAGGTCGTGGAGCCGCTCCTGGAGGTACGTCGGCAGTTCCGCCGAAAGCGTCGCGAGCCGCTCCAGATGGGGCTCGACGGCGAGCAGCTTCCGGCGCTGATCCGGCACCGATTCCTCGATCCAGGGCAGCATCCGGCCCCGGCCCGTACCGGTGATCGAGCGGACCTTCTCGAGGCACTCCGTGATGGCGCGGGCCGTCTCCCGCTCGCGACTGCGGTCGCCGAACGGCATGTCGTCGAGTTCACCCGCGCGGAGTTCCTCACAGTAGCGCTCGAGGGCCCACCACGTCCGCTCGATCTGGTCGGTGAACCAGTCGCCGAACGCCGGCTCGTCGCGCATGCCGGCCACGGGCCGCCGCAGCAGCAGCGGCATGGTCGCCGCCCCCGACCCGGTGAACGTGCTCGCGTCTCCCGACAGGGCCCGCGCGTGGGCGAGCCGCAGGTCGCTCACGCAGGCATCCAGCGCGCTGGCACGGGGCAGTTCCGCGGCCCGGCAGCTGAGGGCCCGAACCAGTCGCCGATAGGAGTAGATGCCGAGAAAGCCGCTCGCCGAGAGCGTGGCCACCATGATCCCGACGAGCAGGCCACCGAGCAGCAGTTTGTCGCGAATCGGCCGCCGCTTGTGCACGCCGGTCCTCCCTGCCACGTCCGCTCCGCGCCGCATCGGTACGCCGCGGGCCGGGAAACTAGCAAAGCTGGGCCGACGTCGAAAGGTGGAAAACGGTCGCGAAAACGGCCCGGCTCACACCAGGCCGAACCGCTTGCGCAGGATCCATTCGAGGATCAGCAGCCCGACCATCACGAGGAAGGCGGGCCAGCTGTCCCATGGCGTAGCAGACCACTGCTCGAGCGTCTCGAACGCGGCCGGCTGGTTGCGGATCTCGTCGAAGATCTCGGGGAGTTCCTCCGGCGCCCGCGTGCCGCCCGCCGTCGATTCGGCGAGTTGCCGCATGAGCAACGGATTGGCGCGGGGGTTGGCGAGTTCGAGATCCTGCCGCACGACCGTGAACCGTGCCGCTCGCTCGACCGGCGGCAGTCCGGGCCGCGACGCCTTGACGACGAGCTTCCAGTCGCCCGGCTCCGCGAAGTCGGCGAGCATCCCGGAAAAACCCTCCCCGCGCCGGGGCAGCCGCACCGGCCGGGGCCGGCCTTCGGGCGAGACGGCCACCGCGTCGATCTCCACATCGGCCACCGCCGTCCCGTCGGGCTTCGTCATGCCAGCATCGCAGCTGATCGTCATCCCCGGCGCAATGCGTCGCTGGCCCAAACGCACCCACAGCGAGTCGGCCTCGGTGCCGTCGCGGCGGGCGAGCCAGAGCACGAACTGTCTCCAAAACCGGCGATGCTGCTCCCCGGCCCCCTGCATCGCCCAGCGCCACGTCGAGTCGGCCGCGAACGCGGCCACGCGGCCCGTGCCGAAATCCCGCGCGACCAGAAGCGGCCGACCATCGGCGGTGCCCGCGAGCGACTTCGCCTCGGGCACGAGACGGCCGAGGTCGTTCGCCCCGTCGAGTGCGGGCATCCGTTGCCACGCCGCACGCGTCTCCGCGTCGGTCTGCCCGAGCCGCAGGATCGACACGCCCCCAAACCTGGCGTCGGGCACCACCTGAAGCGGGCCCTCGAGATGGAGCGAGGGACGGATCGGCTGGTCGAACGGCTGCCGCGCCAACCGGTCCGGCGCGAACGGCATCAGCGGCCCGAGGGCCGACGAGGCCCAGCCGCCCGCCTCGAACGCGTGAAACCCGCCGAGCAGGCCGATGCCAGCACCCTCTCGGACCTTTCCGAGGATCGTCTCCAGGTCGCGCGGACGCAGGGCCGCCGCATCGAGATCACCGATCAGGAACACGTCGTGATCGGAGGCGAGCGTCCGCTCGAGGTCGATCGGCCAGCGGTCGCGGCGGGTCGAGTCGATCCACTGGAAATCCACCTGCATGTCCGGACTCGCCGAGAGCACGCGTCGCAGGAACCGCTGCTCGACCCGCAAGGCGCCCTCGAGGTACAGCACCCGCAGCCCGCCATCGACCACCTCGACGAACGTGGACAGTTCATTGTTGGTCGTCACCGTCTCCCCCTCCTGGGACTCGACGACCATCACGAGCTTCCGCTCCCCGACGTCCCTGGGGGTCCACGTGAGCCGCACCGCCTCCTCCACCCCCTCCCTGCCGCCGCGGACCACGGTTCGCGCCGCCTCCTCGAGGCGTCCCGCGGCCCCTTCGACGAGCAGTTTCACGACGACGTCGCGGTCGGCGAGCCCCTCGAGCCTGACCCGCCCCGCCACCTCGACGGCGTTGCCCAGGTAGGCCGTCTCGCTCACCGCGAGGTTCGACACGGCGGCATCACGGCCCTGTCCCTCGCCACGCTGCTGCCCGAACGTGATGCTCCACAGCGGCACGCCGGCATCGGCGAGACGTCGGGCCACATTCTGGGGCGGCTGGTCGCGGGGCGGGTAGGCATGCTGCGCCCCGTCGCTGAGGACGATCACGCCGGCGATGCTCCGCCCGGCGAGCGCCCGCAGACCGTCGTCGAGCGCCGCGCCGATCGCGGTCTCGCCGGCCGTCGGTCCCGCCTGCCATGCGCCCAGTGGAAACGGGTCGTCGTCCTGCGGGGGTACGGATCGCGCCTCCCGATCGAACCGCCAGAGCGCCACGTCGAGATTCGTCTCGGACACCAGCGCCCGCGCCGCCGGCCGGGCAACGCCGAGTGCGGCCACGAGTTCCTGCCAACGGGTCTGGCCGTTCAGCCCGTCGGCGACCGTCATGCTTTCCGACGCGTCGGCGAGCACGAGCACCGTGCCCGGCTGCCGCGCCTGCTTCGTGGCGACGATCGTCGGCCGCAGCATGCAGGCGACGAGCGCGAGGAAGGCCGCCATCCTGATCCCCACGAGCGCCAGCCGTCGGCCGGCCGTGACCCGCGTGCGATCGGGTCCCACGGCGAACAGCACCAGGGCGAGCGCCGCCGTGACCGTCGCGAGCGCGGCCCACGACCCGACCGGGTCGAAGCTCACCGACACGTCGTGCAACAGTCCGCCGCTCGCGTTCATCCGGCCGCCTGCGTGATGGCCGGAAGGGGCGGCGGGCCGCCGAACCCGGCGGTGGCGTCGCCGGCGGGAGCAGGCCCGCCCTTGGGGGCGTAGAAACGGTTGGCGATGATCCAATCGGCCGCCATCACCGCGGCGGCCAGCAGGAACAGCCACCCGGAGAGTTCCGCCCCCACGCGCTCGAGGTTCACGTCGCGCACCAATTGCTGCTCGTCGGCGGCGATCCGGGCCGCGGGCCCGAGCACGGCGGCGAGCAGCCCGTCGTCGAGCCGCGAGGCGTCGGTGGCCGCGGGATCGAGGTTGGCGCTGAAGCCTTTCAGCAGGCCTCCCGCCTCGCCGCCACCCCGGACGATGTAGTTTCCGGGAAGCTGCGTGGCCGTGACGGTGACGGTGCCCCGCCGCTGGTCGATCGCCACCGGCACTTCGTCGCCGGACGGCGTGCGCACGAACACCGCCGGGAGGTCGCGCCGCGCGGCGTGCAGCACGGCCGGACGCCCGGTGACGATGTTGAGATCATCCGCGCTGTCGATGGCGTGCCGCAGCGTCTCGTTGGCCAGGACCACGAAGGGCCAGGGCTCGAACCCGGTCGCCAGCGTGTTCCAGGCCTCGGGGTCGTCGGCCGCCTGTGAGGCCGGGGTCGTGAACGTGACCACGGTCCCGGCGCCGACGCGGTGCTCGAGGATCGCCGGCAGCCCGTTGCGGTAGGCGGCGACCGCGACCGCCCCGGCCGACTCGCCTCCGCCGGCGGCCTCCGTCGCCTGTGGCACGAACTCCCAATGCCGCTCGACGGGAAAGTCCTGCCATGGCACCGCGTCCCCCACGCGCCGAAATGCGGCGAGCGCGGGATGTTCCAGGGTGGCGGGGGCGAAAAAGTTGCCCCCGTCTGGACTCCGCCAGACCCGCACGATGTCGCCGCCGAGCACGCGCCGCGACGCGTCGGAATTGAAGCGGGTCGCGTCATGGGCGCCGGGCCCCAGCCACACGACCAGCCCGTGCCCCGCGGAGACCCACTGGCCGAGCAGTTCCCACACCCGCGGCGACAGCGGGGGCGGATCGACGAGCACGATCCCGGCGACGCCTTCCCAGGCCGTCGCCTCCAGCTGCGCGACGTCCACGAGCGCGACGTCGAACCGGGCCTTGCCGGCCTTTGCGAGGGCCGTGGGGGCGATGGCCTGCGCCACGAATCGGCCGCTGCGGTCCGCGGGCGCGGCCGCCGCGACGATGACGCGGGCCGGGCGTCCCACTTCCACCGTGAACGACCGGACGTCGTCGGCCTCGAGATCATCCGACCCGTCCACGAGCACGCGGCCTTGGCGGACACCGGGCTCCAGCCCGGCGATATCGAACGTCACATGGGTCGTGGCACCGTCCTTCCAGGCGACCGGCTTGACGGCCCGCCGCACGTAGCCCCCCTGCGGCGCGAGCAGTTCGACGGCGATGGCCCGGCTGGCGTCAGGCCCGATCCGGCTGGCCGTCACGGTGAGCGTCGCCGGCGCCCCCGCCGCGATCACGTCGCTCGCCAATTCGACCTCGTCGATGGAGAAGTTCCGCCGGGACCGGGCCCCCACGTCCACGTACAGCACGCTCACGTCGGGATGCGAGGCGGCGAGGTCGAGCGGCGCGGTGCCGGCCCACGCGCCGCGCGACCGGTCGGTGAACACGTACAGCTCCCTGCGGGACAGCGGCGACGACTCCAGCAGCCGCAGCCCCTCGGCCATCGCCGCGGCGAGCGTGGTTCCCGGCGCGGCGGCGGTGAGCCGCTCGATCCGCGCGGTCGCGGCCGCAGGCGTCGGGGAAAACGCGGCCACTCCTCCGGAGGTGTCCACCACGGCGACCTGGCTCGCGGGCGGCAGTTTTCCGAACAGGACCCGGGCCATCTGCGCCGCCTGCTCCAGCCGGGTGCGGTTCCCCTCCCGGACCAGCATCCGCGGCGCCGTGTCGAACACGAAGGCGGCGGCCACGGGGCCTTCGGCATCGGCCAGCCAGCCCGCGCCGCGCAGGGTCGGCCGGGCGAGTGCGAGGGCCAGGAGGACGACCGCCGCCATCCGCAGCAGGAGCAACAGCAGGTGCTGGAGCCGCAGCCGGCGCCGGTTGGCCACCGCCCGCTCCCGCAGGAACCGCAACGCGGGAAAGTCGTGACGCACCGGCTTGCGACGCATGATCAGATGCAACACCACCGGCACGGCGACGAGCGCCGTGCCGGCGAGCAGCGCGGGCGTGAGGAAGGAGAGCCCCATGGCGGCTAAAACCGGTTTCTCCGGCTCACGAGGTACTCCATCAGCGCCTTGTCGAACTGCATCCCCGTGTCGAGCGGGACGTAATCGATGCCGGCCCGGAAGCAGGCCCGCCGGTAGTCGTCGCGAAAGGCGGCCACGGCAGCCAGGTAGTCCCGGCGGGCGGCGTCGGCATCGACGACGAGTCGGTCCCGCGACTCGGGCTCCGTGAAATCGACCACGCCCTCGAAGGGAAACCGGACCTCCGCCTCGTCGAGCACGTGGAACAGGATCACGTCGTGCCCGCGGTGCCGCAGCCGCAGGAGCGCGTCGCGGATCGGCTCCGGGTCGGCCAGCAGATCGCTGAAGATCATGACCAGCGAACGGTGCCGCAGCATCGCCGCCATCTGGCCGATGCTCCTGGCGATGTCGGTGCCGCCCGAGGGGGTCGCCTTGGCCAGCACCGAGAGCACCTGGGCGATCTGCGACCGCTTGGAGCGGGCGGGCAGCCGCGCGTGGAGCCGGTCGTCGAACGTCATCAGGCCGCACGGATCCTGCTGATGCACCATCAGCCAGCACAGCGCCGCCGCCAGCGAGATCGAATAGTCGAGCTTCGTGATCTCGCGGCGGTAGGCGTAGGCCATCGACGCACTGGTGTCGATCGCCAGGTAGCCGGTGATGTTGGTCTCGGCCTCGAACTTCTTGACGTAGTGCTTGTCGGTCTTGGCGTACACGAGCCAGTCGATGGTCTTGGGGTCGTCCCCCGGCGCGTACTTGCGGTGCTCGCTGAACTCGACCGAAAAGCCCTGGTACGGGCTGCGATGCAGCCCCTGGAGAAACCCGCGGACGATGAACTGCGCGCGCAGGTCGAGCCGCGCGATCTGCCGCACGACCTCCGGCTTCAGGTATTCCTCGACCGCCCGCACCATGGCCGGCTCACTTCACGAGCGGGGGAATCTCGGGCTCGGGAAGCTCGCGCACCAGCCGCTCGACGATCGATTCGCTCGTCAGGCCCTCCGCCTGCGCCTGGAAGTTGGTGGCGATGCGGTGCCGCAGCACCGGCACCGCGATCCGCCGGATGTCGTCGATCGACACGCTGAACCGCCCGTCCATGGCCGCCATCGCCTTGCCGCCCTGGATGAGGAACTGCCCGGCCCGCGGGCCGGCGCCCCAATCGACGAGTTCGGCCACGTAGGCCGGGGCCAGCGGGTCCTTCGGCCGCGTGGCCCGCACCAGCCGGGCCACGTACTTCACGACGTATTCGCTCACCGGGACGCTGCCCACCAGTTTCTGGATGTTGACGATCGCCCGCCCCGAGAGCACCTTCCGCACCTCGGGCTTCTCCGACCGCGTCGTCGCCATCAGGATCTGCTCCTCCTCGGCCGCCGTCGGATAGCCGACCTTGATGTTGAACATGAAGCGGTCGAGCTGCGCCTCC
>RFUD01000010.1 GCA_009923125.1 Planctomycetia bacterium | reverse complement strand
ACGGCCAGGGAAAGAAGCAGAGGCGACTGTCTGCGCAGGGTGCCGGCGAGCTCGCCCGCGCCGCCCGGGAATTGCAGGTTGCCAACCGCGATCGCAACCAGAAGAACAAGGCGGCGGTGGGCCAGTATCTCCGGGCCAACGTCACGAGCGTGGCCTTCGCCGACAAAAAACTGCTCCTCCCACACGACTATCAGTACGACGACGCCAAGCCGCTGGCGGCCGTGAGCCCGCAGGTGCTGTGGGGCGAAGTCCCGCCGTCGGCCCGCGCGGCGGACGGCCGGGAGCAGTTCGCCGCGTGGATCGTGTCGCGCGACAACCGGCAGTTCGCCCGCACGATCGCCAACCGGCTGTGGAAGAAACTGATGGGCGTCGGTCTCGTCGAGCCGGTCGATGACTTCAAAGAGGACAACCCCGCGAGCTTCCCCGCGTTGCTCGAGCATCTCACCGACGAGATGCTGCGGCTGGAGTTCGATCTCCGCGAGTTCGTGCGGCTCATCGTCTCCACCGAGGCGTATCAACGACAGGCCGTGCTCCACGATGCCATGTCGGCCGCCCCGTTCCGCTTCACCGGTCCCGCGCTCAAGCGGATGACCGCCGAGCAGCTCTGGGACTCGATCCTCACGCTCGTGGCCCGCAACCCGTGGGCGGTCGAGCGACCGACCACGCAGGAGGTCGCCGCGGTCCTCGACCTCGACCTCCGCACCGCCTCGCTCACCGACGTCGATCGCGGGCTGGAGGCGTTTCTGTCGCGGTATGGGAAGGGGCCCGCCAAGCGGCGCATGATGGAGGTGTGCGGCTATCGCGGCCTGGAGCTCGTCCGGGCGAGCGAGCTGCCCGCCCCGCTGCCGCTCGGGCACTTTCTCCGGCAATTCGGCCAGAGCGACCGGGAGACGATCGAAGGCGGGCGGACCGTGGCCACCGTCCCGCAGATCCTGGCGATGTTCAACGGCCCGGTCACGCACGCGATGCTCGAGAAGGGCTCGGTGATCTACGACGAGGTCACGAGCCACGCACCGCGGGAGGCGATCGACGTCGTGTTCCTCTCGGTGCTTTCGCGTCGCCCGAACGCCGAGGAGCGGAAGCTGGCCGTGCAGGAGATCATGTCGGCCGACGATCGGGCGACCGGATGCGGCAACGTGATCTGGGCGCTGCTCAACACCCGGGAATTCTTTTTCATCCAGTGACGAACCGCACCGGCGCGGAGAGGCATGCCATGCGAATGGGAAACACGACGGACTGGCTCGACGAGCGACTCGCGCGGCGGGCGATGTTCGGCCGCATCGCGCGGACCACGCTCGGGGTGACGCTGCTCGATGGGCTGGGGGGGAGCCTGGCGGCGGCCGCAAGCGGCTCGAAAAACGCGGGGATGAACCTGATCATCCTCTCGATGCGGGGCGCGATGAGCCACCTCGACACGTTCGACCCCAAGCCGGGCCGCGAGGAGCAGGGGGAGACGAAAGCGATCCAGACGAAGACGCCGGGCGTGCTGTTCGGCGAGCACCTCCCGAAGCTGGCCCAACAGTCTGAACGGCTGGCCGTGATCCGCTCGATGACCACGGAGACCGGCGACCACCAGCAGGGGCAGTACGTGATGCGGACGGCGTATCCCGTGCTCGGCAGCATCCGCCACCCGTCGCTCGGTTCCTGGGCGCTCCACGTGCAGGGAAAGGCGAGCCGCGACCTGCCCGGGTTCGTGCTCGTGGGCAACGGCAACGAGCACCCGGGTGCCGGGTTCCTCGACCCGTCGGTCACGCCCGTGCCGGTGGCCGACCCGGCGCTCGGGCTCGAAAACACCGTGCGACCGGCGTATCTCACCGAGAAGAACTTCGACCGCCGGCTCGCACTCGCCGACAAGATCGACGCCGACTTCAAGCGGAGGTACGCCGGCCCGCAGGTCGATGCCTACGACCAGATGTACAAGGACGCCGTGCGGCTGCTGGGCAGCGTGGATCTCGAGGCCTTCGACATCGCGAAGGAATCGGAACGGACCCGTGAACGGTACGGAGCGTCGCCGTTCGGCCAGGGCTGCCTGCTCGCCCGACGGCTCGTCGAGGCCGGCGTGCGGTGCGTGGAGGTCGAATACGGCAAGTGGGACATGCACCGCGAGATCTTCGAGGAGTTGCCGGAGGCGGCGGGGAACCTCGATGCCGGCATGAGCACGCTCATCGCCGACCTCGAGGAGCGGGGGCTGCTCGCTTCGACGCTCGTCGTGCTCGCCACGGAATTCGGCCGCACGCCGCGGATCAACGAGAACGCGGGCCGCGACCACCACCCGGCGGTGTTCTCCTGCGTGCTGGCCGGCGCCGGCGTGAAAGGGGGCGTGGTCCACGGGGCGAGCGATGAGCGCGGCTTCAAGCCCGACAAGGACGCCGTCAGCGTGCCCGACTTTCTCACGACGGTGGCCGCCGCCGGCGGCCTTCCCTACGACAAGGAGTTCATGGCCCCCAACGGCCGCCCCTTCAAGATCGGCGGCGGTGGGAAGCCGATCAAGACGGTGCTGGCGTAGGACGGGCTCGAGCGTGTCCTACTTCACGCGGTGTGGTGACGGGTATTCGTCGAAGACGTCGCCGCGGCCGAGCACGCGGGGGTCTTCCTGGCGGGTGAGTTCGGCGAAGAGTTCCTCGCGCAGGCGGTGCACGTCGCCGGCCCGGGCCGGGTCGCCGGCGAGATTCACGACGCATTCGGGATCGGCGGCGAGATCGTAGAGTTCGTCGGCGGGTCGCTTGCCGAAGCACAGTTGCCAGAACCGGTCCCCTTCGCCGGCGGCCTCGATCGCCGCCTTCGTCGGCCCGGCATCCGTGTCGGCGAGGCCGAGCTCGGGAGCGCCGCAGGGCCAGCGGTCGGGGGCGAAGTTGTGGACGTAGAACAGGCTGCCGAGGCGGATCGCCCGGGCCGGATAGCCCAAGCCTGATTCGGTGCCCGGCCGGCAGCGGGCGTCGTTCCGCTCGCGGCCGAGGATCACCCGGCCGCGCGGCCGCGCGGGTGCGTCGCGCAGGAGATCGGCGAGGCTCGTGCCCGTGATCGGTCGCATGCCGGCGGCGACCCCGTCGAGCGACTCGAGATCGAGCACCGTGGGCGCGAAGTCGATGGCACTCACGAGGGCCTCCACACGGCGGCCGGGCCGCACGATGCCCGCGGGCCAGCGCATCACGAGCGGCACGCGATGGGCGAGGTCGAACGTGTGCCCCTTGATCCGTGGAAACGGCATGCCGTGGTCGCTCGTCACGATCACGAGCGTGTTTTCCTTCTCGCCCGCGGCGTCGAGTGCCTCGACGAGCGATCGCACCTCCGCATCGAAGGCCTCGACCTCCGTGGCGTAATCGAGCATGTCACGGCGGACGACATCGGTGTCGGGCCAGCAGGCCGGAACGCGGTCGATGTCGGCGGGTTTCTTGCCCGCGGCGAGGCCGGCGTCGGGCTTGTACGGGCGGTGCGGAGCCTTGCTCCCATGCCAATAGAAGAAGGGCTGGCCCGGTTTTCGGGCTGCGAGAAACTCGCGGAGTGCGTCCCCAGGCTGTTTTCCCTGGCCGCGGTTCTGCATCGACAAGCCCCAGGTGCGGCGATCACCGTCCGCCGTGAGCGCCACGCCCGGCCCCCACACTTTCCCGGCTCCGCCGCAGGCGATGCCCGCGCGTGCGAGCACCTCGGTAAACGCCATGAACTCGGGCGGAAACGTCGGCCAGTGATTGGCCGCCGCCTCGAGTTGCCAGGGGTTGCGGCCGGTGAGGATCGCAGCCCGGCACGGCGAGCATTTCGATGTCGGCACGTAGGCGTTGTCGAACACGATCCCGGCGCGCGCGAGTCCGTCGATCGCCGGTGTCCGCACCCAGTCGCAGCCGTAGGCACCGAAGTGACAGGACGCATCGTCGGCGATGATGAACAGCACGTTCGGTTTCGCCGTCGCGGCCGCCGGCCGTGGTGGGTCGCCCTGTGCCTTCCGGCCGCGGGCCGGCTTGTCGCGAGCGGGATCGTGGTCAGGATTTGGGGTTGGCACCTGGGCGTTGACCGCCGTGAGCCAGGCGTCGAGCTTCGCCCGCAGTTCGACGACGCGGGCCGGTTCCCTCCCGGAGAGGTCGGTCGTTTCCCGCTCGTCGCTGGCCAGGCAGTAAAGTTCGTCGCGGCCGCCATCCTCGTAAAAGTGGACGAGCCGCCAGTCGCCCGCGCGGATCGCGCTGTGGGGTGTCGCGCCGCCGGGATGGTAGTGCGGATAGTGCCAATACAGGGCGTCGCGATCGAGCCTGCCGCCACGCAGCACGGGCGCGAGGCTCTCGCCATCAAGCGGCTGCGATGGTTCGGGCCCCACGCCCGCGAGGTCGAGGATCGTGGCCGGAACGTCGGGCGTGATCACGGGCTCGTCGCTCGTCGTGCCGGGCCTCGTCACCCCGGGCCACGACACGATGAGCGGCACCCGCACGCCCCCCTCGTACGCCGAGCCTTTTCCGGCCCGGGCCGGGGTGTTGTCGGTCGAACTCACGAGGCCGCCGTTGTCGCTCGTGAACACGATCGCCGTGCGGTCGCGGATCCCGAGCCGTTCGAGCGCGGTAAGGATCGTTCCCAGCGCATCGTCGAGGCTCTCGACCATCGCGGCATAGCCGGCGTTTTTCACCGCGAGTCCACCGGCGTCCTTGGCCTCGTATTTCGCCTTGACCGTCGGCTTGGCCTGGATCGGCGTGTGGACGCAATAGTGCGGCAGATAGAGAAAGAACGGCCGGTCGCGGTGCGCCTCGATGAACTTCACCGCCTCGGCCGCCTCGCGGTCGGTGAGGTATTCGCCGTCCGGGCCCTCGGAAAGTGTTGGAATCCTGTAGGGGGCGAAGTAGCTCGGTGGCTGGCCGCGATCGTAGCCGCCGATGTTCGAGTCGAAGCCGTGGTGCTCCGGGAAATACGGGGCACCGCCCAGATGCCACTTGCCGATGCTCGCGGTGGCGTAGCCCGCCGCCCTCAGCCTCTCGGCCACGGTCACCGCCTCGAGCGGCAGGAACTTCCGCCATTCGGGAGGCCTGAGTTTCGCGAACGGTCGCTCGTGCCCGGCGATCCAATCGGTGATGTGCAGCCGGGCTGGACACTGGCCCGTCATCATCGCAGCACGGGTCGGCGAGCAGACGGTGCAGGCCGCATAGCCGTTCGTGAATCGCATCCCCGAGGCGGCCAGGCGGTCGATGTGCGGCGTCTCGAAGAACGGGCTACCCTGACCCGAGAGATCACGCCAGCCGAGGTCATCGACGAGGACGACGATCACGTTTGGCTTGGGCACGGCAGACGAGGTGCGGGCTTCCGGGGCAGCCGCCTGCATCGGCCGCTCGAGCGGCACCGTCACCGGCCAGCCCGGGTATTGCTTCGCCGTTCCATCCGTTCCGATCAGCGGAAACCGCGGCCAGCACTCGAACGTGAGCGTATCCTTCGCGAAATCGAAGCGGGCGATTCCGTAGCCGTCGCCGCGCTTCCGTTCGTCGCGCACGTCCTGCGGATTGGCGTAGGCCACGATCGAGATCTTGTTGCCGAGGCCATCCTCATAGTCGCCGGTCCAGGGGAGCGGGCTGCCCGGCACGGGGTTCGCGCCCGGCTTCTCGTCGAGTGGGTGCCACCAGCGGCCGTAGATCGTGTTCACGAGGGCCGGCGCCGTGAACGACCAGGGACCGTCGCCGTGCCGCTCGATCCCATGCTTCACGACCACGGCCAGATGCTGATCGCCGCACAGGTGTGTCGCGTGCGCGGCCTTGAGGAGTTTGAGCGCCGCGTTGCGGCCGCTCTGCGGCCAGCCGTTGCAGTCGAGGTCGGCGAGGAGCCGGTTGTCGGGCTGGCCGTGGAGGTGAACAGCACCGCAGAACGCCGTGGCCGAGAGGGCCGTCTTCGCGCGGATGCCCGCCCAGTCGCGGCCCCATGTCTCGAGCCAGGCGAGTTGCCTCGGGCCCAAGAGCTCGAGCCCCGGCTTGTCGATGCTCGCGCGATCGTATGTGGGATCGGTGATATGGTCGGGCCGCGGCCCCATCTCGGGGATCGCTCCGAATGGCCCGGTCTTGAACTTCCGATCCTCGAGGATCGCGCAGTCGAGCCCGCCGACGACCAACCGCGTGAAATACACCCCGATTCCCTGATCGATTCGCGCCGGATCGACCGGATCGGGCAGGTGCCAGGTCTGCTGCCGCTGGACCATGTTCACGTAGTCGGCCGGATAGAAGTAGCCGCCGTCGGCGCCGTCGGCGCGTTCGGCCTTCTTGCCGCCCGCGCCCCACAGGTTGGGATGACCGACGTCGTGGTCGTCGGGAATCGTGACGGTGGGCCTGTCGCGCAGGACGTCGCGAAACTGGAGGCCGAATTCGATCCAGCCGACCGTGTGCTGCGTGTGCCGGTAGGTCTGGTCGCCGGCGAAGAACAGCAGGTCGGGGTCGGCCTTGCGGAGGCTTGTCACGATCTCCTCCCGGGCACCCGGCGTCCGCGACGAGTTGCACGACATGACCGCCACGGTGACCTGCGGCTTGTCGGTCGGATCGCGGCGGATGCTACCCTCGAATGCGGCCTCGGTGCCGTGTCGCACGCGATACGGCCAGTCGCGCGACGCATCCCAGTCTTCGACACGGAAGTTGACGTCCCAGCCGGGGTAGTGCACCTCGGCCCGAGCCGCCTCGACCCAGGCGTCGCCGTGCCGGATTTCGAGTCGGGCCTCGCGCGATTCCTCGGGCTTTAACGGAAAGAGCTGCGCGGAGAGTTTCAGCGTGCCGTGTGCTTCGGGCCGGACCGTCACGGTGTAGAGCGCGAAGGCGATGACCTGGCTCCGCGGCACATCGAGGGCAAACGGCCGGCCGCCCTTCACGTCGGGTTTCGCGGTCTTGGCGGCAGGATTTGCCCACCACGCCCCTGTCGCCCAGCCGTCGAGATCGGGGAATGCCGGCCCGAACGGCTGCGCCACGATGTCGCCTGGTGTGAACGGGCCGGCCTGCGCGGTTGCCAGCGATGCCACGATGGACGTTGCGATCAGGCCGATGGCCGAGAGACGTCTGCCTGCGCGAGGGAAAACCTTCATGGAGATGCTCCGTTGAAGCAGGGCACGGTGGAGCGTTCGAGACTGCGCTGCGACAATATCGTGCAAGGTCAGGGCCGCCGCAACGTCCCGGCGGCCGTGTTCACGATTCATGTATGGGGATCGATAAATGACCCGATCTTCAGGAATGGCGTGCGTGCTGTGGGCGTGTGTGTGGGCGTGTCTCGTGGGCCGTGGGGCTGCCGGCGCGGAGCCCGCCGGGGCCGCGGCCTCACCACCGAATGTGGTGTTCATCCTCTCCGACGACCAGCACTGGCGCGACTATGCGTTCATGGGCCATCCGCACCTGCGCACGCCGCACCTCGACCGGCTCGCCCGCGAGAGCCTGGTGTTCACGCGTGGCTACGTGACGAGCAGCCTTTGCTGTCCGAGCCTCGCCTCGGTCATCACCGGCCGGTATCCGCACGAGCACAGGGTCGTGGGCAACGATCCACCGGGCGACAGGGATGTATTCGCGGCCGGTCGCGAGCGGATGACTCGGCACCTCGAGGACTGGCCCACGCTGCCGCGGCTGCTCGGTGCGCGCGGCTATGCGAGCCTGCAGACCGGGAAATGGTGGCAGGGGGATTTTTCGCGAGGTGGGTTCACCGAGGGGATGACGAAGGGCGCGCGGCACGGCGACGACGGGCTCGCCATCGGCCGGAAGACGATGCAGCCGATCGAGGATTTCATCGGCCGTGCGCGTGCGGCCGGCAAGCCGTTCTTCGTGTGGTATGCGCCGATGCTGCCCCACGATCCGCACGACCCCACCCCGGAACTCGTCGAGCACTATGCCGCGAAGACCGACAGCGTCCACGTGGCCCGCTACTGGGGCAACGTCGAACGGTTCGACCGCACGGTCGGCGATCTGCTCGATCATCTCGACCGCGAGCAGCTGTCGGCGAACACACTCGTCGTGTACGTCACCGACAACGGCTGGATCCAGAGCCCGGACTCGCCGCGGTTCGCACCCCGCTCGAAGCTCTCGCCGTACGACGGCGGCCTCCGCAGCCCGATCATGCTCCGCTGCCCGGGCATGATCCAGCCGCGAAGGAGCGACGCCTTGGCGAGTGCGATCGACATCCTGCCCACCGTGCTCGCGGCGTGTGGCGTCGAGCCACCGGCCGGGCTGCCGGGCGTGAACCTGCTGGATGAAAACGCCGTGGCCGCGCGGCGGCAGGTGTTCGGCGAGTGCTTTACGCATACGCTCGTCGATCTCGACGATCCGGCGCAGAGCCTGCTCTGGCGCTGGACCGTGCGCGACCGCTGGAAGTTGATCGTGCCGACGACGGCGGGAGTGGGTGGTGCGCTGCCCGCGGAGGAAGCGAAGCGGGTCGATCCCCACTCGCGCGTCCGGTATGAGCGCGGCGAGATCGAGCTCTTCGACATTGTCACCGATCCCGAGGAAACCGCGAATGTCGCGGCTGCCCATCCGGAGGCGGTCGCCGATCTCCGTGCGAGCCTCGATGCCTGGTGGAACCCCGCGAAGCAGACGGCAGGCGCTTCTCCGGGCGCTGCGACACCGACCGGCGGCGACCGCCCGCCGAACATCGTCGTGTTTCTGGCCGACGATCTCGGCGCGCACGACCTCGGCTGTACGGGCAGCACGTTCCATCGCTCGCCGGCGATCGACCGGCTCGCCGCTGAAGGCATGCTCTTCACACGCGGCTACGCGGCAGCGCCCGTCTGCTCGCCGACGCGGGCGGCGCTCGTGACGGGCCGGCATCCCGCGCGGGTGAGGATCACGAACTTTATCGCTGGTGACCGTCGCGGCAGCCTCGTGCCGGCAGACTTCCTCCACGCTCTTCCCGCGAGCGAAGTCACCGTCGCCGAGCGATTGCACGAGGGAGGCTACACGACCGGCGTCTTTGGAAAATGGCATCTTGGGCCGCCGGCCGAGATCACCATGCACGGATTCGACGTGACCGGCTCCACGACCGTGGGGCCAGGCAGCGGCCCGGCCGACGACCCGCTCCATGCCCGGGCGATCGCGGCGCAGGCGGCGACGTTCATCGAGTCGAACCGCGACCGGCCCTTCTTCTGCTATGTGCCGATGCATTCCGTGCATGTGCCATTGATCACGCGGCCCGAACTTGCCGCCGAGGAGGGGCGGAGAGCGGTGGGCGTGGGCCCGAGATTCGATGTGCCGCCACCTGTGCCGGGCGAGCCGGCCACGCGTGCGGTGCAAAACCACCCGGTCTACGCCGGCATGATCCGCGAGATGGACGAGACGGTGGCGACGGTGCTCGCTGCGGTGGAGAAGGCAGGCCAGCAGGAGAACACGCTCGTCGTGTTCACGAGCGACAATGGCGGTCTGTCGACCGCCGAGGGTGCACCCACGTCAAATCGCCCCCTGCGCGCAGGGAAGGGGTTCGTGTACGAGGGTGGCATCCGCGTGCCCTTGATCGTGCGCTGGCCGGGGATCGTGCGGCCAGGCACGACGAGCGACGTGCCCGTCACCACGCTCGACATCGCGGCGACCGTGCTCGACGCCGCGGGCGTGAAGGGCCGGGACGATGCTCCACTCGATGGCGCGACCCTGCGGCCCGTGCTCTCGGGCTCCGGCCCGCTCGGCCCGCGCGACCTCGTCTGGCACTATCCGCACTATTCGAACCAGGGTGGCCGCCCGGCGGCGGCGCTCGTGGCCGGGAGCGAGAAGGTCGTGGAGCTTTTTGAAGACGGGAAGGTCGAACTCTTCGATCTCGCGAGCGATCCCGGTGAGCGGCGCGACCTGGCCGCCGAGCGTCCCGAGCGGGCCGCCGAACTCAAGGCCCGGCTCGTGGCGTGGAGGAATCGGGTGGGGTCGGCGATGCCCACGCCCAACCCCCAGCCGGTCGATCCGTTCGGGCCCGACGCGGTGCCACGCCGCCGCGCGGGGAAGTAGACTCTGGGCGGCGTCAGGCGGGCTCCGGTGGCATTTTCGCACGAGGTGAAGACATGGTGCAGCGATTGTGGGTGGGCGTGATCGTCGGGTTCATCATGGCGGCGGCCATGCAGGCCGCGCCCGCGGCGGATGCGGCCAAGCCCGCCCGGCTGCTCGTCGTCACCGTGACGACGGGGTTCCGCCACGCCTCGATCGCCACGGCGGAACCCGTGCTCGAGGAACTCGGCCGCTCGAGCGGGCTCTTCCACGTCGACTTCCTGCGGATGCCCCCCGGCCGCCCGCCGGCACCCAAGGCTCCGAAGCGGGGCAAGGATACGACCGACGAGGCATGGGCGGCGGAGCAGGCGGCGTTCAAGGCGGCGCAGGAGCAGTTCAAGAAAGACGACGCCCCTTGGCAGGCGACGCTCCGCGAGCAGTTCGCGAAAGCGTTCGCGCCGGACTCACTCGCCCTCTTCGATGGCGTGATCTTCGCGAGCACGACGGGCGAACTTCCAATTCCCGATCTGGACGGGTTTCTCGCCTGGATCAAATCGGGCAAGGCGTTCATCGGCTTCCACGCGGCCACCGACACGCTGAAGAGTTCCGATGCCTACTGCGACATGGTGGGCGGCGCTTTCGCCGGCCATCCGTGGAATGCCGGCGGGGAGCACGGCTTCGTCGTCCACGAACCGGGTCATCCGGTGGTGGCGATGTTTCCCGGGCGGTTTCGCTGGAAGGACGAGATCTACCAGTACGACCCGCGGTACAAGCCGGACAATCTCCGTGTGCTCGTGAGCCTCGACATGGCGGCGAGCACCCCGAAGGAGCCCTGGCACGTGCCGGTGGCGTGGGTGCGTGACTACGGGAATGGCAGGGTGTTCTCCACGAACTTCGGCCACAACGACGCGACCTGGAACGACCCCATGTTCAAAAAGCACATGGAGCAGGGGATCGCCTGGGCGCTCGGCCGCGTGACCGCGTCGGCGACGCCGAACCCCGAGGTGCAGGCCGCGGAATACGTGCGGAGCGTGGTGGCTGCGGCTGCTGCCGCTGGAAGCCTCGATGCCGATGCCCTGCGGGCCAAGGCCGACGCCAAGATCACGAAGGACCAGGCATGGGCCGTGGGCCTGCGGCCGATGCTCCTCGAGCTGCGCAGTCTGAAGCCCGAGGAACGCGGTGCCGCCTATGCCAAGGTGGTCGCCGAGATCGAGAAACCGTGACGGCCTGCAGAGCGGTCGCCGACCTGACGACAGGAGGGCTCGTTCGATGCGGTTTGCGAATGCTGCGGTGATCGTGGCCTGGATGGTGTGGGGCTTGGCGGCCGTTGCTGCCGCGCCCCCGAATGTCGTCGTGATCCTCGCCGACGACCTCGGCTATTCCGATCTCGGTTGCTACGGCGGCGAGATCGACACGCCGAATCTCGATCGGCTCGCCGCGGGCGGCCTCAGGTTCACGCAGGGCTACAACACGGCCCGTTGCTGGCCGTCGAGGGCGGCGCTGCTGACGGGCTATTACGCCCAAGCGACGCGGCGCGACGCGCTGCCGGGCGGCAAGGGGGGCACCAGCGGCACGCGGCCGCCGTGGGCCCGGCTCCTGCCCGACCTGCTCAGGCCGGCCGGTTACGAGAGCTACCACTCGGGCAAGTGGCACATCGACGGCGACCCGCGCGAGCAGGGATTTTCCCGGTCACTCGACGTGAGCGGTGCCGGACAGCACAACTACTTCGACCCTGCCGGCGTCCGGGAGGACGGCCAGCCCGTCGAGCCAGCGGAGGACTTCTACACCACGACCGCGATCGGCGACCACGCGGTGCAATGCCTCCGGACGCATGCAGCGACCCTCTCGGCACGTCCGTTTTTCCACTACGTGGCCTTCACCGCGCCGCACTTTCCGCTTCAGGCGCCGCCGGAGCTGATCGCGAAATACCAGGACCGGTATCGCGCCGGCTGGGATGCGGTGCGGGAGGCGCGCTCCGAGCGGCTCCGGAACACGGGGGTCGTGACGGCTCCGCGGTCACCACTGGAACGCGAGGTCGGCCCACCGTATCAGCCGAAGCCCGACACGCTCGCCCGACTCGGTGCCGGCGAGGCAGATCGTCCGCTGCCATGGGCGGAGCTCACGCCCGAGCAGCGCGAGTTTCAGGCCAAGAAGATGGCGATCCACGCGGCGATGATCGAGGCCATGGACCGGGAGATCGGCCGGATCCTCGCCGCCCTCGAGGCGACGGGCGCCCTCGAGAACACGCTCATCCTGTTCGCCAGCGACAACGGCGCGAGCGCTGAGATCATGATCCGCGGCGAGGGGCACGATCCAGCCGCGCCGCCGGGCTCGCGGCAGACGTTCCTCTGCCTCGGACCGGGCTGGTCGAGCTGCGCGAACACGCCGTTTCGCCGGCACAAGACCTGGGTCCACGAAGGGGGCATCGCCACGCCGTGGATCGTCCACTGGCCGCGTGGCATCGAGTCGCGAGGGGCGCTGCGGACGCAGCCGGTGCACGTGATCGACGTCGTCCCCACGGTGCTCGAGCTGGCCGGAGTCACCCCGCCCACGGAGCACGCCGGGGCACCGGTGCCGCCGCTGCAGGGCAGGAGTTTTGCACCGGCCATCCGCGATGCGGCGGCAGCGCCCGCGCACGACACCCTGTGGTGGTGCCATGACGGCAACCGCGCGGTCCGGGTCGGCGATTGGAAGCTCGTCGCCGCGCGAAAGACGCCCTGGGAACTGTACGACTTGGCCACGGATCGCTCCGAGACGCGAAACCTCGCGACGGCGGAGCCGGAGCGTGTTAAGACGCTGGAGGCAGCGTGGAATCGGATCGCCGACGAATGCCGAGCCCTTGCCAGCGAGCCGGTGGCCGTGTCGGCGAAGGCGCGGACGAAACGTCCGAACATCATCTACGTGATCACCGACGACCAGGGCTACGGCGACATCGCCGCCCACGGGAATCCAGTCGTCAGGACACCGAACCTCGACCGGATGCACGCCGAGAGCGTGCGGCTCACCGAGTTCCACGCGAGCCCCACCTGCGCGCCGACCCGCGCCGCCCTGATGACCGGCCGGCACGAGTTCCGCTCCGGCGTCACGCACACGATCCACGAGCGGGAGCGGCTGGCGCTCTCGGCGACGACGCTGCCGCAGATCCTGAAAACCGCCGGCTATGCGACCGGGATCTTCGGCAAATGGCACTTGGGCGACGAGGATGCCTACCAGCCTGGCAAGCGCGGGTTCGACCGCGTCTTCATCCACGGCGGCGGTGGGATCGGGCAGTCGTATCCGGGCAGCTGCGGCGACGCTCCCGGCAACACCTACTTCGATCCGGTGATCAGGAGTGACGGCACGTTCGTGAAGACGAAGGGCTACTGCACCGACGTGTTCTTCGAGGCGGCGCTCGAGTGGCTCGACGCGCAGCGCAAGGACGACGAACCGTTCTTCTGCTATGTGGCGACCAATGCCCCGCATGCTCCCTACGACTGCCCGCCCGGCTCGGACGCGCCCTACGTCGCCCGGCTCGAGGCGGCCGGTATCACCCACGAAAAACAGCGGGCCCAGATCGCGAAGTTCTACGGCATGATCGAGAACATCGACACGAACGTCGGCCGGCTGCTGGCCAAGCTCGACGAGTGGGGAATTGCTGACGACACGCTCGTCGTGTTCACGACCGACAACGGCACGGCGGCCGGCGAGGCCGTGTTCAACGCGGGGATGCGGGCGAAAAAGGGCTCGCCGTATCGCGGCGGCACGCGGGTGCCGAGCTTCTGGCGGTGGAAGGGAGGCCTGCCGGCGGGGATGGACATGCCGTCGCTCGTGGCCCATATCGACGTCCTGCCCACGCTTTGCGACATCGCCGACGTGGAGATTCCGGCGGCCGTGGCGGACAAGGTGGAGGGACGGAGTTTCGCGCCGCTCCTCCGCGGCGCCCGGATCGCCTGGCCCGACCGGCCGCTCGTGACGCACGTCGGCCGCTGGGACCGGGGCAAGGCGGCGGAGAGCGCGTATCGCAACTGCCGGATCCGCGAGGGACAGTGGAGCCTCGTGAACGTGAAGAACCGCCCGGATGCGTGGGAGCTCTACGACATCGCAGCCGACCCAGGCGAGCAGGCCGACGTCGCGAAGGATCATCCGGACGTCGTGAAGCGACTCGCAGCCGCGTATGACGCGTGGTGGCAGAGCGTGCAGCCAGACCTCGTCAACGAGGATCTTGACGGGCCCGCCGAGAATCCGTTCAAGACCGCGTATGACCGGCAATTCAAAGCGGTGACGATGCGGCCCAATGTCGTCCTGTTCCTCGCCGATGATCTGGGGTATGGCGAACTCGGCTGCTATGGCAACGCGGCCGCGATCACGCCGAACCTCGATCGGTTCGCTGCGGAGGGCGTGAAGCTCACCGACTGCCATTCGGCCTGCCCTGTGTGCTCGCCGTCGCGGGCGGCGCTTCTCACCGGTCGCCATCCCTATCGCAATGGCGTCTTCACCTGGATTCCCGAGGGGAGCCCGATCCACCTGCGCACGAGCGAGATCACCCTCCCGACGCTCCTGCGCGCCGCCGGCTACGACACCTGCCACGTCGGCAAGTGGCACTTGAATGGCCGGTTCAACGCCCCGGAGCAGCCACAGCCCAACGACCATGGCTATGCCTGGTGGCTGGCCACGCAGAACAACGCCGCGCCCAGCCACGCCTTCCCGGAAAACTTCGTGAGGAACGGCGCGGCGATCGGCAAGGCCGACGACTATTCGGCGCCGTTCGTCGCCGGGGAGGCGGTGTCGTGGCTGAAGACGAATCGCGATCCGGCGAAGCCGTTCTTCCTCGCCGTCTGGACGCACGAGCCGCACTATCCCATCGCGTCCGCCGAACGCTACGAAACCCTCCATGCCGGGATCGCCGACCCGGTGGAACGGACCTACCGGGCGAACGTGACGCAACTCGACGACGCCTTCGGGATGGTGATGCAGGCCCTCGGCGAACTCGGCGTGGCCGACGACACGCTCGTGTTCTTCACGAGCGACAACGGGCCGGAAGGGGACGGTGCAAAGGGTCCCGGCCGGGGGCTGACCGGCGGCCTCCGCGCGCGCAAGCGGTCGGTGTACGAGGGAGGGCATCGCGTGCCCGGGATCGTCCGCTGGCCGGGGAGGATTCAGCCGGGAATGGAGAGCGATCTGACGGTCGTCGGCAGCGATGTCTTTCCGACCGTGCTCGCAGCTGCGGGGATCGCACCACCGGCGAAGCGCACGCTCGATGGCGTCAACCTGTTGCCCGCCCTGAGTGGATCACCGATCGAGCGTCCGGAGCCCTTGTACTGGAGGTGGGGCGGCAAGGTCGCGTTTCGCGAGGAGAACTGGAAACTGGTCACGGACGAGCCGCTCACGAAGTCGGAACTCTACGACCTCGCGACCGACCGGGCCGAGGCGCACGACCTTGCGGATCGCGAGCCCGAGCGCCTGGCCGGCATGCTCGAGCGGCTGCGGGCCCACACCGCCGAGATCGAGGCCGAAGGCCCCGACTGGTGGCGGACGCACGACTGGAACGGACCCAGGCGCCGGAAGTCGGCCGCGGCCCGCTGACGGTCTGTGCGGCTGGGACGGACGTGCACCCGGCGTTACACTGCCGCACCGT
>RFUD01000090.1 GCA_009923125.1 Planctomycetia bacterium | reverse complement strand
CAGGGGTCGAGGGGCACCCGCATCACGACGGTCCGCGGGGACCGCACCGTGTAGGTGTACGGGGTCTTCTTCTCCACGACCCGCGGCACCTGCATCGTGCGTTCCTCGGTGACGTACTTGCAGACCTGCACGCTCACCGGTTCGACCCGCTCTTCGGCGACGTACCTGCACACCTGCATGGGGACCTGACGGACCTGCTCCTCGGCCACCATCTTCATCACCTGCACCGGCACCTTGTTCTCGACCCGTTCGACGACCTTTCGCACCGTCTGGACGGGCACCTGGCGGACCTGCTCCTCGGGCACCATCCGCACCGTCTGGACCGGCACCTGCTGCACCACCTGCTCGTCCACGTAGCGGACGGTCTGGACGGGCACCTTGCGGGTCACGACGCGGTTGACCATCGTCGTTTCCGGAACCTGCACCGGCGTGTAGGTCGGCTGGTAGGTGCGGTTGACCTGGTTCATCACCACGCCGGGCGTCGTGGCCCACGCGTAACCGCCGCGCTGCCACGACATCAGGCCGGTGGCGGGATTCACCGCCCAGCCGCCAGGCACCCAGCCGAGTTGCGTCGTGCCCGGGGCGACCATCGGCGTGACCGTGTCCACGGCCTGGGTGCCGACGGAGTAGGCCGTGCGGACGGTCGTGACGGGCTCGGCGACGGTGTACGCCTCGTCCCGCTCACTCGTCTCGTACACCGGCCGCCGCACCACGCTCACCTGCTGCTGCACCGCCGTCTCGTACACCGGCTTCATGACGGTGAACCGTTCCTCGCGGGTGGCCGTCTCGACGACGTCGCGGGTCACGTCGTAGCTGCGATCGACGACCTGCGTTTCGTACACCGGCTTCATGACGGTGACCCGCTCTTCGCGGGTCTGGGTCTCCCACACCGGCTTCTGCACCGTGTAGCGGCGTTCCGTCGTCTGGGTTTCCCACACCGGCTTTTGCACGGTGTAGGTCTTCGTGTCGTAGACCGTCTCGTACGACACGCGGTACGCGGTGACCTGCTGCTCGTCGTAGACGGTCTGGAAGTCGAGGCGGTAGGTCTGGGTGGCCACCGGCGGCGCCGGGGCGGCCTCGCCGCAGCACTGGGCGAGTGCGGCCGCGGGCGTCACGAGGGCGACGATCGTCAGGCCGCAGACGACCGCGTGCATGTGCCGACCGAGCGTCGAGCGGGGCGAGAGGAGACCAAGCGAGGTCATGATTCAACTCCTGAAAAAGACCCTTCGAGACTAATCCCCTGAACGCAGGCTTCAAGCGGTTTGTTCAGTTATTTTTGGGATTTTTCCCGAGAAAAACGGGGGTCCGGCCTGCGCGACCGTCGCAACCGATCCATCTTACGGACCGAGTCCAGCGGCCCGTCCCGTGGTGGGAGCATGGGCAACCGGGGCAGCGTCGCCCCGGGGTGACACTCCCGCGCTACGGGTCAGGCCCCGATCGGCGCAGGCACGTCGGCGTCGAGGATCCGCAGATAGTCGGCCACGAACTCGCCGTAGCGCAGTTTCACTTCCGGCGCGAGGTGCTTGTAGCCGGCCACCCGGCCGCGGCACGTCGCCGCACCGCACAGGCAGGGGCCTCGCATGTGCTCCACCTCGTACTCGAACGTGTCGTAGTCGATGAGGAGTTCCTCGCCCGCCGCGATGGGACGCAACGCCCGGACCTCGATCTGCTTCACGCCGGTGCGGATGATCACCCCGCAGTTCGGCCCGCAGGAGTGGTTGAGGAGCACCGCGACGCCGTCCGGCAGGACATGGACGTCGGTCTCGACCTGCATCGTGTACCGCGACCGCCTGGGCTGCTGCGGTCCCCAGGTTTTGAGGATCGTCTCGCCCTGGGCGATGGCCCGCGCGGCACACACGGTGCGTCCGAGACGGCCGGTCTTCACCTCGATCGGCTCGTGCGCCGCCGGAGACCGTTGGCTCGTGTCGTGGGCCATGATGCCGGCCAATTCGTCGAACTGGGTGTCGCGCAGCCGCACCCCGTAGCGGTTGGCGAGCCAGGGCATCGTCTGCTCGATCGTGTCGGGCTGGAGCAGGACGAGGTCGCCGGGTTGCACGACGTCGAGGACGAGTGCGGCCGACTGCTCCCAGTTGCCACCCGATTCGACGACGCAGCGGGCCCCCGCCGCCACCGCCTCGGCGATGCCCTGCGAGATGAGTCGCGTGATGTCGCCCGGCTTCCGGCCGCGGATGTAGGCGTCCTCGTAGATCACGACGCGGTCGAACGTGGCCCCGAGCAGGCGGCCCTGGGCGAGCAGATCGTCATCACGGCGATCGCCCGCCGCCGAATAGACCGCGATCCGCCGCTCGTGCGGCAACTTTCGCACCGTCGAGCAGATCTGCTCGAGCGAGGGGACGTTGTGGCCGTAGTCCACCACGACCGACGCCCCGTCGAGGTCGAGGAGATTGAAGCGGCCCGGCGAACCCGTCGTGCCGCACGAAAAACTTTCGAGTCCCAGCCGCACCAGTTCCAAGGGCACGCCGAGGCACCACGCCGCCGCGGCGCCCGCCAGCACGTTCTCCACCTGGAAATCCACGAGGCCCTTGTGCACCAGCGGCACCCGCTCGAGATGCGCGAGCCGGGTCTCGCGCGGACCGTCGCAGAGCACGATCCAGCCGTCGCGGACCGTGGCGGCCCGCCCGCCGGCCGCCAGGTGGGCCACGAGCACCGGGTTCGCCGGATCGAGGGCGAAGTACACGATCTGCCCCTTGCACCAGCGCTTCATGTTCACCACGAGCGGGTCGGCGGCGTTGAGTACGGCCGTGCCCTTGGTGCTCACGGCGGCGACGATCGCGCCTTTCACCCAGGCGATCTGCTCGGGCGTGTCGATCTCGCCGATCCCCAGATGATCGCCGGAGGCGATGTTCGTGACGACGGCCACGTCGCACTGGTCGAAGCCGCAGCCCTCGCGCAGGATGCCGCCGCGGGCGGTCTCGAGCACGGCCGTGGTCACCGAGGGGTTGGCGAGGATGCGGCGTGCGCTCGCCGGTCCGCTGCAGTCGCCGGCATCGATCTGCCTGCCGCCGACCCAGACGCCTTCGGTGCAGGTCATGCCCACCGTCGCCCCGCCGGTGGTGGCGAGATGGGAGATGAGCCGGACGACGGTGGTCTTGCCGTTGGTGCCGGTGACGGCGGCCACCGGGATCCGACCTTCGTCGTCCGCGGCGAACAGCGTGTCGACGATCGCCGCACCGACGTCCCGGGCCGCGCCGACCGTCGGCTCCAGGTGCATCCGCAGCCCGGGTCCGGCGTTGACCTCGATCACCACGCCGCGCTGCGATTCCAGCGGCCGCGTGATGTCGGCGGTGACGATGTCGATGCCCGCCACATCGAGCCCGATGATG
Source organism: Planctomycetia bacterium (assembly GCA_009923125.1). GTDB lineage: Bacteria > Planctomycetota > Planctomycetia > Pirellulales > UBA1268 > RGVT01. Next base: position 4,880 of record RFUD01000090.1, on the reverse strand, counting down.
CGGGCCGCCTCGACCGCCCGGGCCGCGACCTCGGGGTGGACGAGGTCGGTCACGTCCTCCGAGGAGCCGCCGGTGCTCAGGTTGGCGTTCTGCCGCAGCAGGACGACACGGCCGGCCTCCGGCACGCTCTCGGGCGCGAGCCCCTGCTCGGCCAGGACGGCGAGCGCCACGTCATCGATCAGCATCGGGCTGAGCGCGGTGGCGTGGTCGCCGGTGCGGCGGGGATCCTCGTTGACGCGCTCCACGAGGCGGGAAACGGTCGAGAGGCCGTCGCCGGTGACGGTCGGCGGCCGGCGCCGGGCCGCGGCGACAACCTGCGCCCCGACCACGAGGAGCCGGTAATCGCCGCCGGTGACGAATCGCTCGACGACCACCGACGTGTCCTGCTCGCGGGCCACGTGCCACGCTTTCTCCACCTCGCCGCGCGACGCAAGGTTGACCGACACGCCGCGCCCCTGGTTGCCGTAGCGCGGCTTGACCACCACCGGCGCACCGATCTCCTCGGCCACGGTCCAGGCATCGGCGGGGTCGCTCACCGGACGGCCCTCCGGCACCGGGATGCCCGCCTCCGCGAGCAGGGTGCGCGTGAGTTCCTTGTCCTGTGCGATCGACTCGGCGACGGCTCCCGTGCGGTCGGTCTCGGCCGCCACGATCCGCCGTTGCTTCGCCCCCTGTCCCAGCCGGACGAGCGAGCCGTCGGTCAACCGCCGGGCCGGAATCCCGCGGGCGGCGGCCGCCTCGACGATCGACCGCGTGCTCGGCCCCAACTGCTCCTCGAGCAGCGCCTTCCGCAGCCGCCGCAGCTCGCACGGAACATCGAACGCCTCGCCCGCGATCGCCGCCTTGATCAGCCGGTGGGCCGCGTGCAGGCACTCGATCGCGAACTTCTCCTCCTTGTACTCGATCGCCACCTTGTACACGCCGCGGGTCTTCGTCTCCCGGGCCCGGCCGAAGCCCACGGTCGTGCCGGCGAGCGATTGCAGTTCCAGCGTCACGTGCTCGAGGATGTGTCCCATCCACGTGCCCGTACGGAGCCGTTCGAAGAAGCCGCCGCGCTCGCCGATCGTGCAGCGGTGCTCGACCATCGTGGGGAGCCACCGCATCAGCCGGTCGTTGAAGCCCGGCAGCGTGTTCGACGGATAGTCCTCGAGGTGGCCGAGGTCGACCCAGGCCTCAAGAACGGGAAACGAAGCCCACTGGTTCGGACCGCGCAGAACCTTGAGCGATTTGATCTCCATGGAAGGGGTGCATGCTCTCGTGCCCGATCGCGGACGCGCGCGTGGGCTGGGGTGGTGTGCGCCTCGCCCGGCCGCCGGACATTCCGGCGTGCGCTCGTGGGCCGAGGGCGGCACGTGTCGTCGCTGAGCCAGCCAGGCGCGTCGCCCGTCTGGCACTGGTTGCATGGGCGGAAGCCCGTTCGACGGTAGCGGACGGCGGCGTCAGGGCGGCGCACAGTCCGGGGCCGAGGGGGAGGGGCCTCTGGGGAAGCACGGCTTCGCAGACGGGCCTGAAGGCGACGGCGGGGGCGACATCCCGGAAAGGGAACGTCGCAGGGACAACGGACCGGCCAGAGTGGCCATGGGTCGAGTGGTTTTCCTTGTGGGGCCAACCGTTCGAATCGGTCGTGCCGCCGAGCCGTCCGTGACGCCACGGAACCGGCTTCGCAGCACGCGAGAAAAAGTTTACGCTTCCGTGCAACGGTTGCGAATTTTTTTTCCCGCCGGAAGTCGAGATGCACGTGGCGTGCCGTGGCGCGGCACAATCGCGAGCCTCGGTACCCGCCGCAACACAGGCCCGCCGACGCGGGCCTTGGAACGGATTCATGGAAGGGATGACAATCCGGAGTGCAATATCGCGCCGGCGGGGATTCACCGTCAGGTAAATTTTGCCAGCGAACGGCGGGTAGTCTAGGGGGGCTCGGTGCCCTCGGGGTCTTCGGCAAATCGCGCAACTTTCTGTTTCCGGTCCACTGCTGGCCGCAATAAACGGCATACATGCCTGAAAAAAACCGCAAAACGATGATTTTTGGCGGTATTTTCTCCGCTTCGGCCGGCTGGCCCGCCGTGTTCGGAGGTCGTCGATCCCGGTCATGACCGCCTCCAATCCGCCGCCGCCATCGGATTCGGGCATCGCCCCCCACCGTCCGCCGGACCGGTTTGTCCTCGGGGAGGGGGAGCGGGTGGTCGCCGCGTGCCGGTTCGATCTCGATGCCGACCTCGCGTTCGCCGACGGCTGGATCGTCCTCACCGACCGCCGGTTGCTCGCCGACGCCCCGGCATCGGCCGATCACGTCGGCGCGACGGCGGCCAGCGGTGTCTGGGCCTGGCCGATCGACGGCGCGACGCGGTTCGACGTGCGGCTGCGCAACGCCGTCGGTCGCATCGAACTCTCCCAGGCGGGCGACGTCGTGGCTCGCTGGCTGTTCACGCCGGCCCGTGCCAAGGGAGTGCACGCGCTCGAAGACGCGTTCGACGAGCGCGGGTCGGCGGGCGGCGTCGCCGTCACGAGCGTGTCCCCCGCCGACGATGAGTCGCAGCCGAGGCCGGCGTCGGCCCGGGCGGCGGACGAGGATGACGGGCTGCCCCAGCCCGGGGCCGCGTCGTGGCGGGCCCTCCTGCGGCTGGTGCTTTTCGCGCGGCCGCACGCGGGCATGGCGGTGCTGGGGTCGGTCCTGTCGCTGGTGGGAACGGCGGCGGCCCTCGTGCCGCCTTATCTCACCATGCCGCTCGTGGACCGGGTGCTCATCCCGCGGCAGTCGGGGGCGGCGGTGCCCTTCTCGATCGTGTGGTGGTACCTGGGAGGCCTCGCGCTCGCGGCGATCGCCGCCTGGCTGCTGTCGTGGGCCAGGTCGTGGGTGCTGGCCTGGGTGAGCGAACGGATCGCCGCCGATCTGCGTGTCCGCACCTACGCCCACATGCAGTCCCTGTCGCTCGACTTCTTCTCCGGCAAGCGCACCGGCGACCTGATCACCCGCGTCGGCAGCGACACCGACCGGCTCAATCTCTTCCTCTCGGTCAACCTGATCGAGTTCACGTCGAACGTCATGCTGGTGCTGCTGACGGCGGCGGTGCTCGTGTGGATCAACCCGCTCCTCGCCCTGATCACGCTCGCCCCGTTCCCGTTCGTCGTTTGGCTGGCCTACGCGGTGAGGTTTCGGCTGCGGCGCGGATTCGCGCGGGCGAGCGTCGCCTGGGCCGACATGACGAGCGTGCTCGCCGACACGATTCCGGGCACGCGGGTCGTGAAGGCGTTCGCGCAGGAGGACCGCGAGACCGCCCGCTTCCGGGCTGCCAACGATCGCGTCCTCGAAGCCAACGACCGCGTCAACGTGGTGTGGTCGTTCTTCGGGCCGCTGGTGAGCCTGTGCTCCGAGGCGGGGATCCTCGTGGTGTGGGCCGCAGGAGCCTGGCTCGTATTCGGCGGCGCGGTGACCGTAGGCACGTTGACCGCGTTCCTGACCTACATCGCGCGGTTCTACGGCCGCGTCGAGTCGATGATCCACATGGTGCCGGCGACGCAGCGTGCCGCCGCCAGCGCCCAGCGGATCTTCGAGATCCTCGACTGCAAGCCGACCGTCGCCGAGGCCCCGCGACCGATCGATCCGGGCCGCGTGCACGGACGGATCGTGATCGCGGGCGTGCATTTTCGCTACGGCTCACGCGAGATCCTGCACGGCATCGACCTGACGATCGAGCCGGGGGAGATGATCGGCCTCGTCGGCGCGAGTGGTTCGGGCAAATCGACGCTGGCGAATCTCGTCTGTCGGTTCTACGACCCGTCGAGCGGCTCGATCTCGGTGGACGGCGTCGATCTGCGGCAGCTCTCGATCCGCGACTATCGTCGCAACCTCGGCTGCGTGCTCCAGGAGCCGTTCCTGTTCTTCGGCACGGTCGCCGAGAACATCGCCTACGGCCGGCCCGACGCCGACCGCGAACGGATCGTGGCCGCCGCCCGGGCCGCGGGGGCCCACGAGTTCATCCTCCGGCTGCCCGCGGCCTACGACTCGCGGGTGGGGGAACGCGGAGGCTCGCTGTCCGGCGGCGAGCGGCAGCGGCTCTCGATCGCCCGGGCGCTGTTGGTCGATCCGCGGATCCTCGTCCTCGACGAGGCGACGTCGAGCGTCGATCCGGAGACCGAGGCCGTGATCCAGGCGGCCATCGATCGGCTCGTGGCGGGGCGGACGACGATCGCGATCGCCCATCGGCTCTCGACGCTGCGGCGGGCCAATCGCCTGGTCGTGCTCGAAGCCGGCCGGATCGTGGAGATCGGCACGCACGACGAACTGCTCGCCGCCGAAGGCGCCTACGCCCGCCTGTACCACGCCCAGATGAAGGCGGCCGAGGATGCCGCCGCCGTCTGACGGCCGAGGAGATTGCGTCATGACCGTTCCCCCCGCGACCCACCCCGCCTGGCGGCTCGAGCGGCGCCCGCACGGCCGGCTCGACTTCATCGCCGCCGACGGCGCCGTGCACGCCGACGTGGACGTGCTGCGTGCGTTCCCGGTCTCCGCCCCGGCCGGCCCCGTGGCCGTCGTGGGGGACAACGACGCGGAGCTGGTGTGGATCGAGTCGCTCGACGCCGTCGCCCCGGAACTCCGCCGTCTCATCGAGGAGGAACTCGGGAAGCGGGAGTTCCTGCCGACGATCGAACGCATCCTGACCGTGTCGGACGGCGAGCCCGCCGAATGGAGCGTGCTTACCGACCGCGGCCCGCACCGGTTCACCGTCGGCCACGCCGACGACATCCTCCGGCTCCCCGACGGCGGCGCCGCGATCACCGACACCTTCGGCCTCCGCTATACGATCCCCTCCATCGCCCGCCTCGACGGTCGCAGCCGCCGGTTCTTCGAACGCGCGGAGTAGGACAGGCTCGAGCCTGTC
>RFUD01000089.1 GCA_009923125.1 Planctomycetia bacterium | reverse complement strand
ATCAGGGCGGGAACGTGTTTCGCGTACGGGCCTACCGCGCCGCGGCCCGCACGATCTCCGGCCTCGTCGAGCCGCTCTCGAGCGTCCGTGCGGATCGGACGCGTTCACTCACCGACCTCGACGGGATCGGATCCGACCTGGCCGGCAAGATCGGTGAGCTGCTCGATCATGGTCGGCTGACGCTCCTCGACGAGCTCCACGCCCAGGTCCCGTCCGCGGCGTTCGAACTGATGCGGGTGCCCGGCCTCGGGCCGAAGAAGGCGAAGGCGCTGATCGGTGAACTGGGCCTCACGTCGCTCGATGATCTCGAGGAGGCCTGTCGAGACGGCCGAGTCGCCGGCCTCAAGGGCTTCGGCGAAAAGACCCAGGCTGCGATCCTCGACAACGTGGCCTTCGCCAAGAATCCGGAACACAAGCGGCTCCTTTGGAACGAGGCCGACGCCATCATGCAGTCCTTGCTCGCCTGGATGGGCGAGTGTCGGGCGGTCAGGCAGATCGCAGGCGCCGGAAGTTGGCGGCGAGGTCGGGAGACGATCGGGGATCTCGATCTCGTCGTCGACGCGTCCGACGCCGACGCCGTGATGGATCATCTTGCGGCCTGGCGTGAGACTTCGGCCGTGCTCCTTCGGGGGGACACGAAGACGAGCATCCGCGGCCCCCGCGACATGCAGATCGATCTGAGGGTGGTCGGCGACGCTTCCTTCGGGGCGGCGCTGCAGTACTTCACGGGCTCGAAGGAGCACAACGTGAAGCTGCGGTCGCGGGCTCGCGAGCACAGACTATCGATCAATGAATATGGCGTGTTTCCGCTGGCGTCCGGTGCGAACGACCCCACCGCCCAGGCAAACAGCCGTGGCGGCGCCACCGAAGAGGAGGTCTACCGTGCCGTCGGACTGCCATGGATTCCACCGGAATTGCGCGAGGGGGGCGACGAGATTCGCATGGCCGAGCGTGACGCGTTGCCGGCACTCGTTGAACTCGGCGACATGCGGGGCGACCTCCACATGCACACGACGGCCACCGACGGTGAAGACACGCTCGCCGACATGGTGCGGGCGGCGATCGCCCGTGGCCTGGCCTACATCGCCATCACCGATCACGGTCAACGGGTGACGATGGCCCGTGGGCTCGACCGGAAACGGCTGCTCACGCAGTGGTCCGAGATCGACCGGCTCAACGAATCGCTGTCCGCCGAAGGCCCACCACCGATCGTGGTGCTCAAGGGGATCGAGGTGGACATGCTCGAGAAGGGCGGCCTGGACCTTCCCGACGAGGTGCTCGCCCGTGCCGACTGGGTGGTCGCGAGCCTGCACTACGGCCAAAACCAGCCACGCGACCGGATCACCGCCCGGATTCTCGAGGCGATCGAAAACCCCCACGTCTCGGTGATCGGCCATCCCACCGGCCGGTTGATCAATCGTCGGCCCGCCTACGACGTCGACATCGAAGCAGTGATCGAGGCCGCCGCGCGCACCGGCACGTTCCTCGAGATCAACGCCAATCCCTGGCGGCTCGACCTCGACGACCGCCACGCGGCCGCCGCCAAGCGGGCCGGCGTGAAGGTCGTGATCTCGACCGACGCGCATTCCACCGGTGGCCTCGATGTGATGCGCTGCGGCGTGCTCCAGGCCCGCCGTGCGGGCCTCGAAGCCGAGGACGTCGCCAACACCCGCACGCTCGCACAGCTCAAGAAGCTGATGAAGAAGTAGGGCGGGCTGAAGCCTGTCACCGTAACTCGTGGGCGCCGGCTTCGGGCTCCCCATATCCCGTCGCCGGACGTTCACCGCACCCATCCATGGGCTCCGTTCACTCGGACTCACCGGCGCTGCGCCATCCTGGCTTCGTCGACCGATTCGCCTTCGGCGAATCGGTGCCCGAGTAACGCCGGCGCGCCCAACACGCGGAGCGTCCGGCGAGATGGTACGGGGCAACCCCGAGCCGGGTTGGGTGAGTCGAGCCGCGAGAGCCTGACGCCTGTCCTACGGCGCCTTCACGCAGCGGAAGCCGATGTGGTTGGTGGCGCTCGAGATCTCGCCTTTGCCTCGGGAGCCCACGATGTAGCGGGCGCAGTACGATTCCGAGCACAGGTAACTGCCGCCACGTTGCACGCGCTTTGCCTGGCCGGGCTCCTGCGGATCGAAGCTGGATTCCGGGCCGCGGGGATTCGTTGCCACGGCTCCTGAGGCGAGGGCCTTGGCGTAGGTGTCGGGGCGGTACCAGTCGGCACACCACTCCCAGACGTTGCCCGCCATGTCGTGGAGACCGTAGGCGTTGGGCGGGAAGCTCGCCACTGGAGCGATCCCAGGATGCCCGTCTGCAGCGGTGTTTTCGCCAGGAAACCGGCCCTGCCAGGTATTGGCCATCCAGCGTCCGTCGGGGCGGAAGGCGTCACCCCACGGGTAGATCGCGCCGCTCAGTCCGCCTCGCGCGGCGAACTCCCATTCGGCCTCGGTCGGCAGCCGCTTTCCCGCCCAGCGGGCGTAGGCCTCGGCATCCTCCCAGGCGACGTGGACCACCGGCTCGTCGTCTCGACCCGCGATCGAACTGTCGGGGCCCCGCGGATGCCGCCAGTCGGCCCCCGGGACGTAGGCCCACCACCGTAGGTGATCGTGCAGCGGCACGGGTCCGTCGGGAGGGGTGAACACCACGGAGCCCGCGACGAGTTTCTCCGGCGGGGCATCGGGAAAGTCCTCCGCGCGTGGTGCCCGCTCCGCGACCGTCCGGTGGCCGGTCGCGGCGACGAAGGTGGCGAATTGGGCGTTCGTGACCTCGGTCGCATCCATCCAGAAGCCGTCGACCCTGACGGAGTGCACCGGCCGCGCATCCGCCATCGGATCGGGGCCGCCGTGCGGCAGCGCGCGCGGATCGAGGCATCCCATCGAGAAGGTGCCTCCGGGAATCCACACCATCCCGGGCGGCGCGGGCCGAGCCGGCACGAAGTCGGCGGCGACCGTGGGGCCGAACGGACGGCGGCCGGCGGATGATTCGCGCCGCTCCCCGGGCAGGCGACTCAGCCACCACACGGCGGCGGCGGCCGCGAGTCCCAGCCCGATCGGCAGGATGAGCGAGGAGCCCAAATACGATCGCCCAGGTGATGCGCGGTGGCCCGATCCCATGGGCAGTTCAAGCCGACTCCTTCCGGATCGTGCGCTCGAACTGCCGGCGCAGGGCTCGCCGCCGGCCTGCATCCCACCATTTCACGAACACCCTGCGGGCCTCGTCGGCCTGCCGCTCCTCCTCGGCCCGGAGCCGCTCGAGCACGTCGTGATTGGCGGCCGACGCCTTGTCGCGCGCCAGTCGCCGGAAGCGGTCGGCGGCAGCGGCATGATCGGTGAACTCCCCGAGCGTCTCCTGGAGCCTCTCCAGGGCGTCGTAGCAGCGGGTTCGCACCCGCGGGGGGAACACGGCGGCAAAGATCTCCAGGGCGTACCGGAGTTTCTTGCCCTCGATCCGCAACGCATGAATCTCGTCGGCGTCGCGGAGCTTCCGGTCGGCCACGGCAAAGAACCGACGCATCAGCGGCCTGAACCGCCGGCGGGCGTACGTCTCAAAGGTCAACCGGCGGCCCTCGGCCGGCACATCGGCCAGGAGTTTTTCGACCCGTTCGAGCCAGTCGCGTTCCAGCAACCGCTCGTGCTGCACCCGAATGGGCTGTCGCGACACCTCCCGCTGTTTCGAAAGCATCGCCACGAGCCGCCGGCGGGCGAGTCCGCTCGCGGTGACCGTGTCCTCCGCCAGCCGGTCGGTGAGCACGTCGAGGTCCCGGGCTTCGCCGGCCGACCGGCGGATGCGTTGCAACTGCTTGGTGAACCAGGCCACCTGCTTTTCCGGGAGCAGGTCGTGGAACGCATCGACCGCGGCGATGGCCCTACGGGTCGCGACGCGCAGGCGATGCACGCTCTCCGGGTCGCGGGCCCCACGGGAGCCTGCGGTCGGCAGCTCCTGCCAGACCGCATCGAGTCGTTTGCGGAGTGCCCGGGCCGCGACCATCCCGGCCGGACGCCGGCCGTCTTCGGTCACGATCCACGCACTCGAAAACTTCATCGCCGGGAAGTCCGCAGCCCGAGGCCCCTACCGTCTCCGGTACTGTAGCGGGGCGGCGAGCCCGGATTCCAGCGGCCTCAAAATCCTCCACGTCCGGTCGGACCGGCCGCCCCGATCCGCTGGACCGACTCCCGAGCCGGTTGGGCGGCCGGGGCGGGGTCGGCCTTGGTGACGGTCGCCGCCGAGGCGAACACCGTCCCTTCGCCGAGGCACCCTTCGCCACGCCACACGCGACCCTCGACGAGGACCACGTCGCCCGGCGCCACGAGGTCCAGTTGCGCCGCATCGACGTTGACCACGGTGTCCGGCTCGATCGGGATCGCGAGGCGACGGATGCGGCCCGCCGCGACCTGCAGCCTGAGCGTCGTGCCCTGGATCCGTGTCACGGTGCCGACGACGGTGGTCGGCTGGTCCTCCACGACGGCGTCCGCCTGGAAGCCGGCAGCCGGGGTGATGACGTCGATGGTCCGCACCGGTTCGGCGGCGGTTCCCCGTCGATCGACGCAGGTCTGGAGCCGGACGGTCATCCCGGGCCGTAACTCCGACGCCGAGATCCGGCCGCTCACGGCCAGTTTCGACACACCGGCCGGATGGAGCGTGGCGACGAGCGTCGTGCCCTCGTCCCCGGCCACGGTGAAGACAAACATCCCGCCATGGAGCGTGCCGGAGGCCGCCTGCACCACACCGCGGAACGTCTCCTCGGGCAGCGAATCGATCGCCACCTTGTTCATCTCGACCGGCACCGTGATCGCCTTGTTCGTGTTTCGACAGGCGCCGAGGTTCCACAGCCGTTCGTAGGCCTGCTGGATGGCGGCCGACTTGTAGAACGTGCCCCAGCGGAGCGTGCCGTCGGGGGCGACCGGAGGCAGGTGGGCCTGGCTGTCGGCGTAGGGGTTGTAGGCGTTGATCTGCGCCTGAAGCATCCCCGTCGCCGCCAGGTCGGCCGCGAGCACGACGAGCGACAAACGGACGAGCGAGGGCATGCGGGTGACCACCGTGCGACTCCGGCGTGTGGACCCCGCGAAACACGGGGCCTCTCGACGGTAGTTCGGCCGGCGGGCCCCTTCCAGTCCAGACGGGCGGCCTACGCCCCTTCGTTCGCACCTTCCCCGTCGATCGTCGCCACATCCGCCCCGTCTGAGGCCATGCCCAGGCCCTCGCCGGGCTGCTGGGCCTCCAGGAGCGGGAACTGCCGGGTGAGCACGGTCTCACGGTCGAGCCGCAGGGATTCCAGGGCCTCCGGCCGGACTCGGACCTCCGACGACTGGAACGTGTTGAATCCGGTGCCGGCGGGAATCAGGTGGCCGAGGATCACGTTCTCCTTGAGGCCCACGAGGTTGTCCACCTTGCCGGCCAGGGCCGCCTCCGTGAGCACCTTCGTCGTCTCCTGGAAACTGGCCGCCGAGATGAAGCTCGAACTTTGAACCGCCGCCTTCGTGATGCCCAGCAGTTGCGTGCTCGCCGTGGCCGGCTTGGGCTTGGTCCCCTTGGCGGGGGCGCCTCCGAGCGCCTCGATCTGGGCGTTGGCCTGCGCCAGCACGTCCTTGGGCACGACGCTCCCCACGGCGAACTCGCTGTCGCCCTTGTCGGTGATCTTCAGCCCGTTGGCGATCCGGTCGTTGGCCTCGCGGAACTCGAAGCGGTCCATCACGCTCCCCGGCAGCAGGGTCGTGTCACCCACCGTCTCGATCTTCACCTTCCGGAGCATCTGCGAGACGATGATCTCGATGTGCTTGTCGTCGATGTCCACGCGTTGGCTGCGGTACACGTTCTGGATCTCGCGCACCAGGTACCGCTGCACCTCCTCCTCACCGGAGATGCGGAGGATGTCGTGCGGCACGAGCGGCCCGTCCACCAACGCCTCGCCCGCCTTGACGTAGTCTCCCGCGTGCACCCGCAAGTGCTTGCCGTGGGTCACGAGATGCTCCCGCTCGATGCCGCTCTCGTTCTTGACCACGATCGTGCGCTTGCCACGGCGCTTCTCGCCGAGCAGTTCCACCTTGCCGTCGATCTCGGCCATGATGGCCGGGTCCTTCGGCTTGCGGGCCTCGAAGATTTCGGTGACGCGGGGCAGGCCGCCGGTGATGTCCTGCGTGCCGGATGCCTCACGGGGCGTCTTGGCCAGCACGTGTCCGGCCTTGACGGACTCCCCTTCCACGACCTCGATGTAGGCCTTTTCAGGCAGGTAGTAGAAGTCGAGGATCTTGCCGTCGGCGTCCTCGAGCACGACCTGCGGATGGTAGACGCCCTTGTGCTCCATGATCATGCGTCGGACGTGACCGCTGGGGTCCTTCTCGACACGCAGCGTCTCGTTCTCGACGACGTCCTCGTAGCGGACCTTGCCGGCCACCTCGGACAGGATCGGGATCGAGTGGGGGTCCCACTGCACGAGGACGGTGCCGGGCTTGACCTCCTCGTTGTCCTGAACCTTGAGGATCGCTCCGGCGGGAATCTCGAACTTTTCGAGTTCGCGACCCTTCGGATCGACGATCGCGATCTCGCCGTTGCGGGCGAGCACGATCTGCTCCCCCTGCTCGTTCTGCACCGTCCTCAGTCGCGTGAACTTGACGGTTCCGGCACGCTTCGCGCGGCTCTCGCTCTCCTCGATCGCACGCTGGCCGACGCCGCCGATGTGGAACGTGCGCATCGTCAACTGCGTGCCCGGCTCGCCGATGCTCTGGGCCGCGATGATGCCCACGGCCATCCCCTCCTCGACGAGCGAGCCTGTCGAGAGGTCCATGCCGTAGCACAGCCGGCAGACCCCGAGCGGCGCCTCGCAGGTCAGGCCGCTGCGAACCTGGATCTTCTCCAGACCCAACTCCTCGATCTGACGGGCGACCTTCGGCGTGATCAGGTCGTCCTCCTGCACCACCACCTCCTCGGTGATCGGATTGACGATGTTGGCCCGACTGACGCGGCCGCGGATGCTGTCGGCGAGGCTCACCTCCACCTTTTCGCCGCGGTAGATGACCGTCTTGGTGATGCCCTGCGTCGTGCCGCAGTCGTGCATCGTGACGACGACGTTCTGGGCGACGTCGGCCAGCTTGCGGGTGAGATACCCCGAGTCGGCCGTCTTGAGAGCGGTGTCGGCCAGTCCCTTGCGAGCACCGTGGGTCGAGCTGAAGTACTCGAGCACGGTCAACCCCTCGCGGAAGTTGGCCTTGATCGGGGTCTCGATGATCTTGCCCGACGGCTTGGCCATCAGGCCGCGCATGCCGGCCAGCTGCCGGATCTGCTCGACGCCGCCGCGGGCGCCGGAGTGGGCCATCAGGTAGATCGGGTTGACGTAGCCGCTCCGGCGGACGTCGCGGGCATCCGTGTCCTGCTCGAGCTCCGTCATCATGTCCTTGGTGATCTGCTCACGGGCGTGCGTCCAGGTGTCGAGCACCTGGTTGTACCGCTCGCCATCGGTGATCACGCCGCGCTGGTAGAGCTTCATGATCTTCATGACGCCCTTCTCAGCCTCGCCGATGACCTTCGTCTTGTTGGCGGGCGTGATCAGGTCATCGGTGGCGAACGAGAGGCCGCTCTTCGTGCTCCACTTGAACCCGGTGCGGTTCATGTCGTCGAGCAGGTCGATCGTCTTGCGGCGGCCGAGGGCCTGGTAGCAGTCCGAGATCACCCGGGCCAATTCGCTGGACCGCATCGGGATGTTGTAGAACAGCATTCCTTCCGGCAGGACCGAATTGAACAGGACGCGGCCGGCGGTCGTCTCGATCAGGGCGCCGGGCTTGGCGAGCGCCTCGACGTCGGTCTTCAGCCGTCGCTTGGGAGGCAGCTTGACCTTGATCTTGGCATGCGTGTCCACCTTGCCGAGCGAGTGGGCCAACTCCACTTCCTCGACGTTGCGGAACACCATCCCCTCGCCCTTCCGTCCGGCGAGGGCCATGGTGAGGTAGTAGCAGCCCATCACCACGTCCTGCGACGGCGAGATGATCGGGGCGCCGTTGGCCGGGCTGAAGATGTTGTTCGTGGAGAGCATCAGCGTGTGCGCCTCCACCTGGGCCTCGATCGACAGGGGGAGATGCACGGCCATCTGGTCGCCGTCGAAGTCCGCGTTGAAGCCCTTGCAGACCAGCGGATGCAGCTTGATCGCGTTGCCCTCGACGAGGATCGGCTCGAACGCCTGGATGCCCATGCGGTGCAGCGTGGGGGCACGGTTGAGGAGCACCGGATGGTTGCGGATCACCTCTTCGAGGATGTCCCA
>RFUD01000088.1 GCA_009923125.1 Planctomycetia bacterium | reverse complement strand
CCTGTCAGGTGTGGTAGTCGGCGTTCAGGTGGACGTATTCGGCCGTCAGGTCGCTGGAGTAGAACCGGATCTCCCCGGCCCCGGCGCCAACCGAGAGCTCGATGAGCGTCTCGCGGGCAGCCTTGATCGACGCGGATACCGCATCGGCGTCGAACGCCACCGGCTGCCCGTGCTCGAAGAGCAGCGTGCCGTTGAGCCGGAGGACGAGCCGGTCGGGATCGAACGGCACCCCCGCGTATCCGGCCGCCGAGACGATGCGGCCCCAATTCGGGTCGGCCCCGTGGATCGCCGTCTTGACCAGCGGGCTGTCGGCGACCGCACGGGCGATCTGCCGCGCCTGGTCGCGGCCGGCGGCGCCGGTCACCTCGACCCGGAGGACATGTGTCGCCCCCTCCCCGTCATCGGCGATCTCGCGGGCGAGCGCTTCGCAGGCGTGATTGAGCGCCTGGGCGAACGCGTCGAGGTCCGCACCGCGCAGCGCCTGGCCGCCGGCCGCCCCGTTGGCGAGAAGCAGGACCGTGTCGTTGGTGCTCGTGTGCCCGTCCACGCTCACGCAGTTGAACGTCTTTTCGGTGGCTTCCCCGAGCAGTCGCTGCGCGTCGGCGGGAATCAGAGCCGCGTCGGTGAGGATGACGCCGAGCATCGTGGCCATTCTCGGTCCCACCATCGCCGCACCTTTGGCCATGCCGAACAGCGTGCACTCACCGGCGGCCGACCGGAACGACGAGCCGGCGAGCTTGGGCCGCGTGTCGGTCGTCATCATGCCGCGGGCCGCCGTCACGACCGTGTCGGCATCAGCGGCCAGGCGGCCGGCGACGAGCGTCAGCCCCGCCCTGATCTTTTCCAGCGGCAGAAACTCGCCGATGATTCCCGTCGACAGCACGAGCACGCTGTCCGCGGGGACGTCCAGCACGCCGGCCGCCGCAGCCGCCATGGCGGCCGCGTCGTCCAGACCCCGCGTGCCCGTGCAGGCGTTGGCGTTGCCCGAGTTGACGGCGATGGCGCGGAAGCCGCTCCCCGGCGTACGGGCACGATCGAAGGCCACGGGCGCGGCGAACACGAGATTCGTCGTGTAGACGCCGGCGGCCGTCGCCGGGATGTCCGACACCACCAGCGAGATGTCCTCGCGGGTGGGGTTGCGCTTGAGGCCGGCGTGCAGGCCGGCGACCCGGTAGCCCTTGGGCAGGGGGGGAATCGGGAGTCGAACCGGTGTTTCGCTGATGCTCATGGTGATGGTGATGGCGGGTTCAGAGCAGGCCCATGGTTTCGGGGAGACCGAACAGGCAGTTGAAGTTTTGGACCGCGGCGCCGGAGGCGCCCTTCACGAGGTTGTCCTCGCAGCTGATCACCAGCACGCGTCCGCGAACCACGCGGGCGGTGATGTCGCAGAAGTTGGTGTCGACCGTGTCCTTCGTGGCGGGGAGATGGTCCACCACGCGGACGAACCGCTCGCCGGCGTAGGCATCGCGCAGGATGTTCATCACGTCGGCCTCGCTGACCGGACGCTTCGGCCGGACGTAGATGGTCGAGAGGATGCCGCGGTCCATCGGCGCCAACTGCGGCGTGAAGATCACCTCCGGCCGCTGCCCGGCGTGCCGGGCGACGATCTGCTCGATCTCGGGCGTGTGGCGATGGCGACCCACGTTGTAGGCCGACATGCTCTCGTTGCACTCCGGAAAGTGCGTCGTCAGCTTCGGCTGCCGGCCGGCACCGCTGACGCCGCTCTTGGAGTCGACGATGATGTCGGAGGTGTCGAAGAGCCCGCTCTTGATCAGCGGCGCGAGCGGCAGGATGGCGGAGGTCGCGTAGCAGCCCGGATTGGCGACGAGGTCGGCTCCGGCGATCTGCCGGCGGAAGAGTTCCGGCAGGCCGTACACCGTCGTGCCGAGCCGCGCCGTGTCGGGATGCTCGTGCCCGTACCATTCCCGATAGGTGGCCGCGTCATCGAGCCGGTAGTCGGCGCTGAAATCGACCACCTTCGCGCCGGCGGCGAGCACCTTGGGCACGATCTCGGCGCTGGCGCAGTGCGGCAGGCAGGAGAACACGCAGTCGGCCCGCCGGCCCACCTCCTCGGGAGCCAGATCCTCGAGCGGCAGATCGGCCCACTGGCCGGTGAACAGCGTGACGGGACGGGGCATGGGGGCTCCTTCGACGTGTGCGGGGCTTGACCGGCCCGGATTCTGCCAGATTCGCGGGCCCGCGTTCAACTCGTCCGCGCCGGCTTCGGGCTCCCCGTATCCCATCGCCGGACGTTCGCTCCGGGCCTCCAGCCCTGCGCTCACTCGACTCCGACGGCGCTTCGGCATCCATGCCTGCGCTTGTCTGCGTACGCCGGCGACCGGGACACGGGAAGCCCGAAGCCTCCTCCACAAGAAAGGGGAGGCTCGGGGCTGGCCGCTGCCCTCGAGCGGGCTGTGGGAGCGAGCGCAGCCGTGGACGGCGAAGCGCAGCGGACACGCAGAGAGCCGAGGCCGGGAGGGCCGAGGCGAACGTCCGGCGAGAGGGCACGGTCAGCACCGAGCCGGCGCGGACGAAGTGACGATCTCGATGCAGTCCCGCCTCAGCCGCCGAGTTCGCGCAGGTAGTCGAGCGTGTAGATGCCGCTCGAGTGGCCGTCGGAGAATTCGATCGAGTAGGCGTACTGGCCGACCGGCTTCATGCCGGTGATCGTGAGCGGCGCGATCTCCTCCGGCGCGAGCACGGCCAGGGGATTCGGACGGACCGGTGCGACACGCTTCTCGCGGCAGGTGGCGCACGGGCAGGCGTCGCGCAGGAGCCGCGGCGGGTAGACCATCGTGGCGCCGTCGCTCCAGGTGATCTCGATCGCGCCGGGCGTGCGCGGGTCGTCGAGGCGGCGGAGGGAGCGAGGCAGCGTCTGCGTCATGAGGGAGTCACGTCCACGGGACGGCGCGGGGCGTGCGCCGATCGACGATCCGATGCCCCTTGCCCTCGAACCGCGGCAGGCTGCCGATCGGCACCGTCACCACGGCCGCCTTGAGACCCAGCCGCACCTGGATCTCGCGGGCCACGCGTTCGGGGTCGGCGAGGTGGTCCTCCACTTCGAGCGTCAGGGCGTCGAGGCTGGCGACGCTGTCGAGCGTGAGGCGATACTCCACGATCTCGGGAAAGCTGCGGACGATGTCGTCGATCGCGCTGGGGAACACGTTGACGCCGCGCACGACCAGCATGTCGTCGGTGCGGCCGAGGATGCCGCCGTCGAGCCGCACCCACGGGCAGACGGCGGCCGCGGCGGGCCAGCGCGGGCGGACGAGGTCGCCGGTGCGGTAGCGGATCACGGGAGCGCCCGTGCGGCCGAGCGTCGTGAGCACGAGTTCGGAAAGCTCCCCTTCGCCGGCCGGCTTCCCGGTCCGCAGGGAGAGAAACTCGGCGTGGAAGCAGGTCTCGATGACGTCGATCCCGCCGCCGGCGAGCGTGCCGGCGCCCCACGGCCCCACCTCCGTCGCCCCCGCGTGGTCGAGGACGTCGGCCCCCCAGGCCTCGGCGATCCGCGCCCGCACGCCCGGGATCGAGCCGCCCGGCTCACCCGCCACGACCACGAGCCGCACGCCCAGCCGCGCGGCGTCGAGCTTCTCCGCGCGTGCCACTTCGGCGAGGTGGAGCGCGTAACTGGGGGTGGCGACGAGGACGGTGGCCGAAACCGTCCGCGCGAGTTCGAGGCGGGCGAGGCTCGACATGCCGCCGGTGGGGATGGCCATCGCGCCGCAGGCGACCACGGCATCGAACGCGCTCCAGAAGCCCGCGTACGGGCCGAACGAGGAGGCGACGAGCGCGCGGTCGCCGGCACGCACGCCGCCGCGATCGAGCACTTCCCGCCAGCACTCCATCCACCACGCCCAGTCGTCGGCCGTGTCGAACACCGGCAGCGGCCGGCCGTGGGTGCCGCTCGTCTGATGAAACCGCACGTACCGGTCGGTCGGCCAGGTGAGGTTTGCAGGCGTGCCGGCCTGCGCCGCGGCGACGAGCTCCTCCTTGAAGGTGAAGGGCCAGTGCTCGAGGTCGGCGAGCGACTCGAGGGTCGTCGAGACGCGGGCGAGTTTCTCGGCGTAGAACCGGTTGGCGGGAAGAATCGTCCCCACCAGGTGCCGCAGCCGGTCGAGCTTCGACTGATCGAGCGCGGCGCGAGAGAGTCGGGCGTCTGCCATGATCGCCGATTATGGCATGCCGAGGCTCGGGATGCCCTGCGACGGGGCGTTCTGCACCGGGGCTTGCAAGGCCGGGGCGGGCAGCGGCTGTGGAAACATCGGCCCCGCCCCCGGCGGCGGCAGTGGCTGCGGGATCGGCTGCGGGATCGGTATCTGGGCCGGTGGCGGCGCGGGGATCGGTTGCGGGACCACCACGGCGGGCGCGACCGGCGCCGGCGGGGCCGCGGGGAGGCTGCCGGCCGAGAGTCGCGCCTGCTCGGCACGGGCCACGACCTCCTCCGGCGGCGTCGCCGCCATCGGCGTCATCGCCAGATCGACGACCCGCTCGTCGCGGATCTCCGCGGGCCACAGGTTCTCGGAGACGAAATCGAGCGGAAACACCTGGTACCAGGGGAGCGGGAAAGGCTGCCGCACCGTGAGTGTCTCGTAGCCATCTTTCACGAGGCGGATCTTGCGCGTGCCGTAGTAGATGAAGTCGGTGGACACGGGCGTCGTCCCGACCTGGTAATCGTCCACGTACACGAGCGCGCCGGGGGGATTGCTGCGGATCGTCATCCGCCGCTGCACGCATCCCATCGCCGCCAGGCACACCAGCAGCAACAGGCCGGGCGACGGCACGTGGGCGAGGGATCGGGACATGCCGCGGACGATACGGATCGGACGGCGGGGTCGCCAGTGCAGCCGGCGGCGAGGGTTTTTCCGCACTTTGCCGGGACAGACGCGTATCGCCCCAGCCGCGCGACCTCGCTAGAATCCGGCCTTTCGGACGCACCCCGAGGTTCGCGACGCGTGGGAAAAGGCACGAGCCTCATCTACTCCGATCGCAGCGACGTCGGCCGCCGGCGGGCGAACAATCAGGACTCGCGGTCGGTGCTGCCGCCCTCCAGCCCGCAGCAATACCGCACCCGCGGCTGGCTGTTTCTCGTCGCCGACGGCATGGGGGCCCACGCGGCCGGCGAGATGGCCAGCGGCATCGCGGCCGAGCGCGTGCCGCTGGTGTACGAGAAATCGGCCCACCATTCGCCCGCATTCGCGCTCCGCCGCAGCATCGAACAGACGAATGCCGAGATCAATGCCAAGGGGGAGAGCGCCGAAGAGCACCGGGGCATGGGCACCACCTGCACCACGCTCGTGCTCGTGCCGCGGGGAGCACTGGTGGGGCACATCGGCGACAGTCGCGTGTATCGCGTCCGGGGCCGCACGATCGACCAGTTGTCGCGCGACCACTCCCTCGTCTGGGAGCTCGAACTGGCCGGCGGCATGTCGCGCGAGCAGGCTGCGGGCGCCGCCCCCAAGAACATCATCACGCGGTCGATGGGGCCGCATCCGGAGGTGGATGTCGATCTCGAGGGGCCGTTTCCGGTGGAAGAGGGGGACACCTTCATCCTCTGCAGCGACGGCCTCTCCGGGCAGCTGGAGGACGCGGAGATCGGTCTGCTCGCGGCGGAGTTGGAGCCTCGCGAGGCGACCGCCGCGCTGGTCGGGCTGGCGCTGGTGCGGGGCGCGCCGGACAACGTGACGGTGATCGTGGCCCGGGCCGGCGCCGAGGAGGTGTCGAAGGTCTCGGGAAGCGACCCGCCCTGGCCGCTCACCGAGGCGTCCTCGGCCGGGGCCGGCGGCGGCGGCGCGCTTCCCTGGAAGTGGCTCGCGGCCGCCGCCGTGAGCCTGTTTGTGGCACTCGTATCCGTGGGACTGTGGCGCGGCGACGGGAGCCCGGCGCCCGCCGACACCGGGCTCGGCGGCGCGGTGTTCCCGGTGCTCGCCGCCGGGGCGTTGCTGGCGTTCCTGGTGTCGATCGTGGCGGCGTTCATCGGTTTCCTCACGCCGGCCGACGGCGATGTCCGCGTCCTGCCCCCGGGCCGGCAGCTCGGCAAGGGGCCCTATCGGTCGTCGAGCTGCGCTGCCGCGTCCGGCCTCATCGAGCCGATCGTGGCGAGCATCGAGACGGCCTCGGCGGGTCTCCCCGACGCCGAGCGGGAGCGGACCATGACGATCCTCGCCAGCGTCCGGCGGCAGGCGGCCGAGGGGGCGTTTCACGAGGCCGTCGTGGCGGCGGCGCAGGCGCTCTCGATCTACACCCGGGCGGTCGAGCAGGCCCGGGGCGACACGGTCGCCGGCCCGACGTCGGAATCATGAAGCTCATCACCCGCTACGTCCTCAGCGAGCTGTTGCAGGTGTTCCTCGTGGCCCTGTCGGCGCTCACGCTGTTCATGCTCGTCGTCGGCCTGGTGAAGGAAGCGCAGCAGCAGGGGCTCGGCATGCTTCAGATCGCCCAGCTCGTGCCGTACGTGCTGCCGGAGGCGATGCGGTTCGCCGTGCCGGGCACGATGCTGTTCGCCGTGGCCAGCCTGTTCGGGCGGATGTCCGCGAGCAACGAGATCACGGCGCTCAAGGCGGCGGGCATCTCGCCGACGGCGGCGATCTGGCCGGCCCTCGGCCTGGCCGTGGTCGTGAGCTTCGTGTCGGTGTGGCTCAACGACGTGGCCGTGTCGTGGGGCCGCGACGGCGTGCGCCGGGTGATCGTGGGCAGCGTCGAGGACATCATCTACGGCCGGCTGCGGCAGCAGCGGTCGTACAGCACCGCGAAACTGTCGATCAACGTGAAGGGCGTCGAGGGGCGGAAGCTCGTCCGGCCGACGCTCTCCTTCCAGCCCGGCGGCGAGACGGCGCCCGTGACCGTGTCGGCGGCCGAGGCCCAGATGCGGGCCGACCCGCAGACGGGAACCCTGACGATCACCTGCCGCAACGGCACGCTCCACGTCGGCGACGTGAAGGCCGTGTTTCCCGACACGATCGAGCGGGTCGTGCCGCTCGATGCGGTGAGCCGGAAGGAGACCTCGTCCACGAGCCCCTCCGACATTCCTCTCGCCGATTTCCCCAAGGCCCGCGTCGAGCAGGTCGCGCTGCTCGGCCGGATTCGCCAGCTCGAGGCGGCGAAGTCCGCGATCGGCGTGTTCACCGGGCGGCTCGAGCAGACGTTGCCCGCGTACACCGAGACCGAGCGGCAGCAGGAGAAGCAGGCGATCGCCCGCCTCAACCGCATCATCATGGAGCCGTGGCGGCGCTGGGCCAACGGCTTCAGCTGCCTGTGCTTCGTGCTCGTCGGCGCGCCGATGGCGATCCGCATGCGGAACGCCGACTTCCTCACCAGCTTCTTCCTGTGCTTCCTGCCGATCCTCGTCGTCTACTACCCGGTGTTCATGCTCGGCATCTCGCGCGTCAAGGCGGGCGTGCTGCCGCCTCCGGCGGTGTGGATGGGGAACGTGCTGATCACGCTGTGGGGGCTGTGGCTGATGCGCCGCGTCGTCCGCGGCTGACGCGTGGCGACTGCCGCACGGGCCGGTCAACTCGTCCGCGCCGGCTTCGGGCTCCCCGTACGCCCGTCGCCGGACGTTCGCTGCGGGCCTCCAGCCCTCCGCTCACTCGACTCCGACTTCGCTTCGCCATCCTGGCTGCGCTTGTCTGCGTACGCCGGCTCCCGGGGTACGGGAAGCCCGAAGCCTCCTCAACTGGAAAGGGTGAGGCTCGGGGCTGGCCGCTGCCCTCGAGCGGGCTGTGGAAGCGAGCGCAGCCAGGATGGCGAAGCGAAGCGGACACGCAGAGAGCCGAGGCCAGGAGGGCCGAGGCGCACGTCCGGCGAGAGGGCACGGCCGGCACCGAGCCGGTGCGGACGAGTTGACGTGTCGCGCCGCAGTCCGCGCCGAGTCACTGGGCCGCGGCGTTGATCACGGCCGCGATGCGGACGGCGTCGTGGCAGGAGTCTTCGCTGACGCCGAGGTGCACCAGGCTCGCCTCGTGGTTCCTGATGCACAGCTCACAGCCGGCCAGCGCCGCGCAGGCGAGGCTCATGAGCTCGAAGTCGGCCTTGCTCGTGGCCGGCTGGGCCATGCGGCTCATGCGGAGCCGGGGCGGACGGGCCTCGTAGCTTTCCTTGCCGAGCATGTGACGGAAGCGGTAGTAGACGGTGTTCATCGCCATGATGCCGGCCGCCGCCACGGCGTCGGAGATCACGGGGGCCGCCGCGTCGCCGAGACCCGCGCGGATGTCGGCTTCGAGGGCATCGGCCAGCGGCTGTGCCCGCGCGAACCGCGCCGCGGCGAGCGCGA
>RFUD01000087.1 GCA_009923125.1 Planctomycetia bacterium | reverse complement strand
GGCCGGGGGCGAAGGCGTCGGCGTGGGCGATCATGTCGGAACGCGGGATGGGCATGGGGTGATGCGGCGGATGTCGCCGGCGGGGGTGCCTAGCGGGCCGCCTGCGTGTAGATGCGATCGAACATGCCCCCCTCGCCGAAGAACTTCGTCGAGGCCGTCTGCCAGCCGCCGATGGCGTCGATCGTGTAGGTCTCCACCGTGGGCCAGGCCGTGCCGGCCGCGGGCGGAGGCGGGTTGTCGCCCCACGGGCGATAGTGGTGTTTGGCGATGATCGACCGGCCTTCCGGCGTGTACAGGAAGCCGAGGTAGGCCTCGGCGGCGTGCCGCGTCCCCTTCTTGTCCACGTTCTTGTCCACGACGGCCACCGGAGGATCGACGCGGATCGACGTCTTGGGATACACGATTTCGAGATCGCCGCCGGCTTCGTTCACTTCGAGGTGGGCCTCGTTCTCGAACGTCAGGTGCACGTCGCCGATCCCCTTCTGGGAGAACGTGGCGGTGGCGGCGCGGGCGCCGGTGTCGAGCACGGGCGTGCGCCGGTAGAGTTCGGCCACGAACCGGCCGGCATCCTCCTCCGATCCGCCGCGGGTGATCACCGAGCCCCAGGCGGCGAGGAAGCTGTACTTGCCGTTGCCGCTCGTCTTGGGGTTGGGCGTGATGATCGACACGTCGCCCTTCACGAGATCGCCCCAGTCCCTGATGCCCTTGGGGTTCCCCTTACGGACGACGAACACCACGACCGAGTGGAAGGGAACGGAACCGTTGTCGTAGCGGTGCTGCCAGTCGGGCCGCACGAGACCGGATTTCGCCACCGCCTCGACGTCGGGCCACACGGCGAGCGTGACGACGTCGGCGTCGAGTCCGTCGATCACCGCGCGGGCCTGGCTGCCGGAGGCCGCGTGCGACTGCTTGATCGACACCGGCCGCCCATGTTCCGCGGCATACCGTTTCGCGAAGGCGTCGTTGATCTCGCGGTACAGTTCCCGGGTCGGGTCGTAGGACACGTTGAGCAGCGCGATCGGGCCGGTGTCGGCGGCGATGGCCGCCCCGCCGAGGACGGCGAGGGCCAGGGACATGACCGATCGGCGGGTGAACGAGCGCGGAGTGAGCATGAGGTTTCCCAAAAGGCGGCGCGGGTACGAAGTTGCGGCTGCGGGGTGCCAACGGTCGCAACGCGCGTGCCAATGGTGCCGGCGTTCCGGCCGCCATCCCGATCGCCCCAGACTCCCCGAAACCACATCGCCCAGCCCCCTCAAGTGCGGCGTATTTTGAAAAAAGCCATTATTTTTCGTGAAATCCATTGTTCGCCAATCAAGCCGTCTTATTTGACGGAAATGTATCATCAAATATGATGGAAAAATGTGAAATATGACGGACGATCGCTAGCGGACTTTCATCCCGCAATTGACTCCTGGAGGCGACGGTGTCTGCGAACCGGGATCTGGTCTCCGTCGTGTGGCGCGAAGCGTGCCGCCATATCGAGATCGAGGAGTCGGCGCGGGCGATCGCCGCCGGGGTCGCCGAGCACCTCCCGCTGCAGGCGCTGGTCGTCCTCCGGGTGGACGCCGAAACGAAGACCCTCGAACCGCTGACCGTGGGCATGCCGCGAGGCGGCGCCGCCTCAAGTGTCCGTTCGGCGACACCGGCCCCGGCCGCCTGGCGCCGGCTCGCAGCGTGGCTGCGCGGCGGCGACGTGATCGGCGTGGGGGATGCGGCCGCCGAGGGATGGCTGACCGCGGTCCTGCCGGACGAGGTCCGCGGCGACGTGCTGGCCGGACCGCTGCGGTCCGACGACGGGCCGGTGGGGATTCTCGTGCTCGTGGCCTCGGCCGGAAGGCAGTTCAACGCGGTCGATCAACGTGCCGTGCAGCAGTTGCTCGAGCCGTTCGCCGTGGCGCTCGAGAACGACCGGCGGCTCCACGAGCTGCGGGCCCTGCGCGAGGCGGCCGAAGCAGACCGGGAGACGCTGCTCTCACGGTTGGGCCGGCAGGAAGTGAACGAGGAGGTGGTGGGCGCGCGCACCGGCCTGCGGCACGTGATGGAGCGGGCGGAACTGGTGGCACAGTCCGACGTACCGGTTTTGATCCTCGGCGAGACGGGCACCGGCAAGGAGGTCGTCTCGCGCGCCATCCACACGCGGTCGGCCCGCGCCGACGGCCCGTTCATCCGGGTGAACTGCGGGGCGATTCCGCCCGAACTGGTCGATTCGCAGCTCTTCGGCCACGAGAAGGGAAGCTTCACCGGGGCCTCGGCCCAACACCACGGCTGGTTCGAGCGGGCCGATCGCGGCACGCTGTTTCTCGACGAGATCGGCGAACTGCCGCTTCCCGCGCAGGTGCGGCTGCTGCGGGTGCTCCAGGATCACCAGATCGAGCGGGTCGGAGGCCGGGCGCCGATCCACGTGGACGTGCGGATCGTGGCGGCCACCCACCGCGACCTGGCCGCGATGGTCAAGGAACGGACGTTTCGCGAGGACCTGTGGTATCGCATCAACGTGTTCCCGATTTTGCTGCCGAGGCTGCGGGAGCGTCTGGAAGACATCCCCGCGCTCGTGAAGCATTTCGTGGAGCGGGCGGCGACGCGGTTCGGACTGCCGCCGGTGAGCCCCTCGCCCGCCGACCTGCAGTCGCTCGCCGACTACCACTGGCCGGGCAACATCCGTGAACTCGGCGCCGTGATCGATCGGGCGGTGATCCTCGGGGGCGGACGGAAGCTCGACGTCTCGACGGCGCTCGGCCTGGGACGGCAGCCGCCTCCGGCCCCCGTAACCGACGCGACGATGTACGAAGTGATCCCCGAGACGACGCCGCTGGAGCGGCCCGCGGCTCCACCGCCCGTCGGGGAGATCATCCCGCTGGCGGCGGCGATGCGGCAGCACGTGGAGCGCGCGCTCGCGGCAAGCCGGGGGCGGATCGAAGGGCGTCGCGGGGCCGCGGCGCTGCTGCAGATCAACCCGCACACGCTCCGGGCCCGGATGCGGAAGCTGGGCATCGATCCCAAGGCCTTCCGCGACTGACGAATAGGCCGACTCCGGGCCGTTTTGGACACTCGGGCCGCGGATGCTTCTCAAATTCTGGCAGGCTCGCTAAAGTGCGTTGACTTTGCGGCAGGCGTGCTCGTCCGCCGCGAGTCGATTCCACGTTCACGATGCGCAGCTGACCAGACCGCTCGGAGGCTCGCTTGCCTGCACAGGCAGGAGGCCTCCATGCCGGTTTATGCCGACAACGTCGAATCCATAGGCCGCACGCCTCTCGTGCGGATCAACCGCCTGACACAGGGCATGAACGCCCGCGTGCTCGCGAAGATCGAGGGGCGCAATCCGGCCTACAGCGTGAAGTGCCGGATCGGCGCGGCGATGATCTGGGATGCCGAGCGGTCGGGCCGGCTGACGCCCGGCCAGCACGTCGTCGAGCCGACGAGCGGCAACACGGGCATCGCGCTGGCGTTCGTGTGCGCCGCCAAGGGCTACCCGCTTACGCTGCTGATGCCGGAGTCGATGTCGATCGAGCGGCGGCAGTTGCTCAAGGGGCTCGGTGCGAACATCGTGCTCACGCCCGCGACCGAAGGGATGCGCGGCGCGGTGGCCCGGGCCGAGGAGATGGCCCAGGACCCGCAGTTCTTCATGCCGCAGCAATTCAAGAATCCCGCCAATCCCGAGATCCATTTCAAGACCACCGGCCCGGAGATCTGGAACGACACCGAGGGCAAGGTGGACGTGTTCGTATCCGGCGTGGGCACCGGCGGCACGATCACGGGCGTGTCGCGGTTCTTCAAGCATGGCCAGGGGCAGAGGCTGCATACCGTGGCCGTGGAGCCCGAGGCGAGTCCGGTGCTCTCCGGTGGGAAGCCGGGCCCCCACAAGATCCAGGGCATCGGCGCCGGCTTCGTGCCCGACGTGCTCGACCGCTCGCTGATCGACGAGATCCTGACGGTGAGCAACGACGAGGCGATCGCGGTCGCCCGCCGTCTCGCCAAGGAGGAGGGCATCCTCTGCGGCATCAGCTGCGGCGCCGCCATGCACGCGGCGCTACGGGTGGCGGCACGGCCCGAGTCGGAAGGCAGGACGATCGTGGTCGTCCTCCCCGACTCCGGCGAGCGCTACCTGTCCACCGGCATCTACGAATCCTGAACCCGCCAACGCATCCCTCGGAGACCCCTCGATGAGCGACAGCCTCTTGCAGCGCAGCGTGACGACGGCGGTGGCCCGCAACCTGGCCACGACGTCGAAGACCCGCCCGATGATGATGTCGATCACGCCCCGGCATCTGCTGCACCTGCTGCCGTGGGTGCAGGTGGAGGGGGGCACCTACCGCGTGAACCGCACGAAGGTGGAGCTCTCCAAGGCCGAGCGGATCGAGATCGGCTCCGCCCAGGCCGGCCTGTCGTTCGCGCCGAGCGCGCTGCGCAGCGTACCCCTGTTCGCGAAGCTGCCCGACCCGGTGCTCGAGCGGATGCAGCAGCGGTTCCGCACGGAGGAGGTGCCGCTCGGCAGCGACCTGCTGATCGAGGGGCAGGACCGGAGCACGTTCTTCGTCATCGCCCAGGGGCAGGTGGAGATCCTCTCGAAGGGGGCGCACGGCCGAGACCTGCGGGCCGCCCTGCTCACGGAAGGGGAGTTTTTCGGCGAGGTCGATCTCGTCAGCGACCGGCCGAGCGACATCACCGTCCGCACGATCACGCCCTGCGTGCTGCTCACGTTCTCGCGCCGCGACCTCGACGGGGTGCTCGACGAACTGCCGAACCTGCGCGACGACTTCAAGAAGGCGATCGACGAACACCTCGAGCTGCGGAGCACCGTCAACCGCTATGGCGAGCGCAACATCGACCTCGTGAGCGGTTTCGCCGAGAACGTCGAGATCCCGGAGACGTTCGTCGATTACGCGGCCAACCCCCGGGAGTATTCACTCTCCGCGATCCAGACGGTGGTGCGCGTCCACACGCGGGTGTCGGACCTCTACAACGGCCCCTACGACCAGCTCGAGGAGCAGATCCGGCTCACGATCGAGGGGATCAAGGAGCGGCAGGAGTGGGACCTCGTCAACAGCCAGCGGTTCGGCCTCCTGCATTCGGTCGATCCCGCGATGCGGATCAGCACGCGGTACGGTGCGCCCACGCCCGACGACCTCGACGAACTGCTCGCGCTCGTCTGGAAGAAGCCGGCCTTCTTCCTGGCCCATCCCAAGGCGATCGCGGCCTTCGAGCGCGAGTGCACGCGGCGGGGAGTGCCGCCGCCGACGACCACCATCCACGGCACGCCCGTGATCGTGTGGCGGGGCGTGCCGCTCGTGCCGTGCGACAAGCTCGAGGTGAAGAGCCGGTCGGGCTACAGCCAGTCGTTCGGCACGACGAGCATCCTCCTGCTGCGGGTGGGCGAGGCCGACCAGGGCGTGGTCGGGCTGCACCAGACTGGGATCCCGGGCGAGATCATGCCGAGCCTGTCGGCGCGGCTGATGGGGCTCGACAGCCTGGGCGTGGCGTCGTACCTGCTCACCAACTATTTCTCGCTCGCCGTCCTCACCGACGACGCGCTCGGCGTGCTCGAGAACGTCGAGGTGGGTTACTACCACGACTACCGCTCGGACGGCCGCACGGCCTACGTCGAGGGATCGGGCATCTGATGCACGGCTCCGACGACATCTCGAGGGCCGCCCGACAGCTCCTCGGCGAGGCGGTGGCCGCGGTGGGGACGGCGACGCCGCGCGTTCCCGACGCCGGGGCGTTCGCCCAGCCGAGCGTGCCCGCGGTGCCGGCGGCTCCCCTGGCCGCTGTCGTCCCGCCGGTCGTACTGCCGGCGATGCCCTCGCTCCCCGCGGTGTCGCCGGCGACCGACCTTTCGGGCGTGCGGGCGTTCGTGGGGCGGATACGGGGCCTGGATCACCTCCGCCTGCCACCGGTGCGGTTTGATCGGCCGTCGGCGGCATCCACGGCCGGCGGTCCGCTCCCGTTCTTCTTCGACGCCGAGTCGACCCGCCGCGACTTCCCGATCCTGCGTGAGCGCGTGCATGGCAAACCACTGGCCTGGTTCGACAACGCCGCCACGACCCAGAAGCCGCAGGCGGTGATCGACGCCGTTTCGCACTTCTACGCCCACGACAACTCGAACATCCATCGCGGGGCCCACACGCTCGCCGCCCGGGCGACCGACGCCTACGAGCACGCCCGGCGGACGGTGGCGACGTTTCTCGGTGCGAACGGCCCCGACGAGATCATCTTCGTGCGCGGCTGCACCGAGGGGATCAACCTGGTGGCCAACGTCCTCGCGCCGGGGCTGTCCCGCGGTGACGAGATCGTGCTCACGGAGCTGGAGCACCACGCCAACATCGTGCCGTGGCAGATGGTGGCGGAGCGGACCGGCGCGGTGATCCGCGTCGCCCCGATCGACGACCGCGGCGAGGTGATCCTCGAGGCCTACGAGGGCCTGCTCGGCCCGCGGACCAGGGTCGTGTCGCTGTCGCACGCCTCCAACAGCCTGGGCACGATCCTGCCCGTCGAGATGATGACGGCCATGGCCAAAGTGCATGGAGCCCGCGTGCTCGTGGACGGGGCCCAGAGCGTGTCGCACTTCCCCGTGGACGTGCGCCGGATCGGCTGCGACTTCTACGTCTTCTCCGGGCACAAGATCTTCGGTCCCACCGGCATCGGGGCGGTGTACATGACGAAGGACGCCCAGGCGGCGCTGCCACCGTGGCAGGGGGGCGGCAACATGATCCAGGACGTGACGTTCGCCCACACGACCTACGCCCAGCCGCCCGCCAAATTTGAAGCGGGCACGCCCAACATCGCCGACGCGATCGGTCTGGGCGCGGCGCTCGACTACGTCACGCGGCTCGGCCGCGAGCAGATCGCCGCCTACGAGCACCACCTGCTCGACTACGCCACCGGCAGGCTCTCGGGGATCGACGGGCTGCGGCTCGTCGGCACGGCACGGGAGAAGGTGGGCGTCGTGTCGTTCGTGATCCCCGGACTCGACCCGGTGGAGATCGGTCGCGCGCTCGACCGCGAGGGGATCGCGGTCCGGGCCGGTCACCACTGCGCCCAGCCGTCGCTGCGTCACTTCGGCCTCGAGGCCACCGTCCGTCCGTCGCTGGCGTTCTACAACACCGCCGCCGAAATCGACCGGCTCGTCGAGGCCGTGGCGCGGCTCTCGGGGGGCCGGTTGCGCCCGGCGTGACGGATGAAAGCGGCGTAACGCCGGTGCCCGAAATGCCGGGCGATCCCGTGGTAACCGCCGTTCCGAACAAGGCCGGCCGCACGCGAGGAGCATTCGGCGCCACGCCACATTTGCAGGCCTCCACTGGCCTCCTCTGATCGAAGGGTCGATCGCCCAAATGGGGATTTGGGTGTGGAAACCAAGTTTCGAGAGGGGGGCGATCGTGCGGGTCGAGTCGAGGGCGTGGCGGTCGGTCAGTCGCTGGGTGATGCTCGTGCTCGCGCTCGTGTCGGGCGATGGGTGGAGCGGCGACTCGCCGGCCCGGGCGGGCGGTTGCGACGGCATAGTGGCGTTGCCCGTGGTGGACAGCCGCTCGCGATATGCCTTGTTCGACGTGCTGGCGTTCCAGCGGGACAACGAGGCCGCCGCGCGGTCGTTGGTCAACGACAGCGTGACGGGCGACACCCTGCTGGCGACCGGGGATCTGGCCGCCGCCACGGCGATCGGCGGGCGGTTGTTCGTCGGTGAGCGTTCGACGGACGGGTGGGGCCGCGAGGCCGGCTACTTCGGCGTCTACGGCATGACGGCGGCCGACCGACTCGCCGGCGACGCCAATCTCGTCATGGCTGGGCCGATTTCCTCGCAGATTCTGCCTTTCGGCGACGGCGACTCGGTCCGGTCGACCTGGGTATCGACGATCAATTCAGCCGAATTCAACGCCTTCCTGACCCGGATCAACGGCGACAGTTTCTTCGATCTGCTGGCGGGATTCCGCTATCTCAGCCTCGAGGAGCAGGCCGCCATGACGTTCACCTGCTGTTCGACCGGTCCGACCCCCCCGCTCACGAGCAGTTACGCCGTCCAGTCGTCCAACAACCTGTTTGGTGGGCAGATCGGCACGCGGGGACGCCGATCCTGGGACCGCTGGGCCGTGGAAGGGTGGGCCAAGGCGGGCGTCTTCGGGAATGTCGAAAGCCAGTCGCAGGGGGCGTTGGTCGATCCGAGCGGGGTGGGCACCGTGGTCCGGACGGCACGCGGTTCACGGGCGACGGAGACGGCCTTCGTGGGAGACATCAACGCGAGCCTGATCTATCGGCTGACGTCGGTGTGGGGAATCCGGGCGGGATACAATCTGATCTGGATCGACGGCGTGGCACTCGCGCCGGACCAGTGGGATTTTGGGACCCAGAC
>RFUD01000086.1 GCA_009923125.1 Planctomycetia bacterium | reverse complement strand
GGCCTCGCCGAGATCGCGCACGTACCGCTGCCGCATCTGCGCCAGCAGCATGCCGAGGAACACGTTGAGGCCCAGCGACAGGAACAGCGCGATCAGGCTCCCGATCAGCCAGCCCCAGGGCTTGTCCGCCATCGATGCCTTCGGCTCCGCATCGACGAGCCGGGTCGGGGCGACCGCGGCGACGGGCGCGGCCCGCGGCCGTTTCTCCGCCTCCACGATCGACCGCTCCACCGCCGCGGGCCACGAGTCGGCGACGTAGATCTTCACGCGGCGCACGTTCCGCGACTCGGGCGGCACGTCGCTGGTGAACGTGTACGGGCTCGCGTTCCGCACGAGGTCCGGCTCGACCCGCACGAGGTATTCGCCGCTGCCCTCCTCCGTCGGCACGTAGGCCGTCTCGATGCCGGTCGCGAGCAGGCCGGCGAGCAGGAACACCATCTTCATGACCATGGGCGGGGGCTCCGGAAGCGGGCGGATGTCAGGAGGATTTCACCCTGCCGGCAGGCGTTTGTGCAACTGCCGTGGCCGACGCGGCGTCACCGGCGGCCACGGGGCCGTTTCCCCCGGACAAGTGATCGAGTTCGGTCTGGAGCATCGTCAGGGCCGCCTGCAGGAACGCCACGGCGATCGGTCCGACGAAGATCCCGATCGGCCCGAGCGCCCCGACGCCCCCGAGCACGCTGAGCAGGGCGAGCAGCGGATGGAGCTTCGACTGGCCATGGAGGACGATCGGCTTGATCACGTTGTCCACGGTGGACACGACGCACGCGCCCCAGGCGGCCAGGCCCGCGGCGGTCCAGGTGTCCTTCACGAAAAACAGCAGGTACAGGCTCGCGGTGCCCCACACGGCCGCGGCGCCCACGAACGGGACGAGGGCTCCGAAGAAGGTCAGGAGAGTGAGCAGGAACA
This sequence comes from Planctomycetia bacterium, assembly GCA_009923125.1. GTDB lineage: Bacteria > Planctomycetota > Planctomycetia > Pirellulales > UBA1268 > RGVT01. Next base: position 7,470 of record RFUD01000086.1, on the reverse strand, counting down.
CGCCCTTGAGCCCCGCCACCGAGAAGCCGATGCCGGCGAGCATCGCCTGCACGAGGGCCGCGAGCAGCGTCGAGGACACGACGGCCCGGCTCACCTCCTCGAACTCCTCCAGCAGCTGCCACTGGTAGCGGACGTCCAGCGGAATGAGCCGCGTGACGGCCGCGAGCATCCGTCGGCCGTCCGCGAGGAAATAGAACAGGGCCACCGTCATCACGACGAGGCCGATCACGAGCTTCACGATCACGACCGGGGTGCGGGCGGCGATCGGCCCGATCCAGTCCTCGGCCAGGCGACGCAGTTCCGCATTGACCGCTTCGGCGGTGACGTGCAGCCCCGTCGCGTTGTTCACCGTCTCGACGAGCCCGCCGAGCACGTTCGCATCGAGCTTGAGTCCGTCCGGGGCCCGCAGCATGGCGACCGCCTCGCCGCCGGCCCGGGCCACGAGCAGGAACAGCGGCACGAGCACGATCAGCAGCACGAACAGCGTCGTGAGTCCGGCCGTGACCCACTCCGGCGCCAGCAGGCGATCGCGGAGCCAGCGGTGCAGCGGCCCGAACACGACGACCAGCATCGCCGCCAGCAGCAGCGGCAGCAGGAAGCTCGACATCACCCGCAGCGAGAGCAGGCCGAAGACGGCGATCAACCCGAGGATCACCCCCAGGGAAACGAGTCTCGTCATGCGTGCTCCTGTGATGGGCCGGCCGAAGTTCCGGTCCGGGGACCCGTCGGCATCGCCAAGTGTATGCCGCGGCCGGATCCCGCGCCAGCCTGCCACGTCGCGGGCCGGATGGGTATCCTCGTATCCGACGACCGCTGCCGGCTCCGCCGGTCGCCCCCTCGGTCGCCCCTTCGTGTCCCGCGACCGCCATGCCCATGCCCGATGTCTCGCTCGTGATTCCGGTGCGCGACGAAGCGGGCAACATCGGCCCGCTGATCGAGGAGATCCGCTCCACGCTCGACGCGGCGGGCCGGCCCTGGGAACTGTTCGTCATCGACGACGGCTCGACCGACTCGTCATGGGCGGAAATCGAGGCCGCCGCCACCGCCGACCCACGCGTGGTCGGCATCCGGCACGCCACGGGCCGCGGGAAGTCGGCGGCCCTGGCGGCGGGTTTCGCCCGCTGCCGCGGCCGCTCCATCGTGATGCTCGACGGTGACGGCCAGGATGATCCGGCCGGGATTCCGGCGATGCTGGCGCGGCTCGAGCGGTCCGCGGACGGCGGGGCCAGGGTCGACCTGGTCAACGGCTGGAAGACACCACGTCTCGACCCCTGGCACAAGACGATCCCCTCGCGGGTCTTCAACGCGCTCGTCGGCCTCGTCACCGGCCTGCACCTGCACGACCACAACTGCGGTCTCAAGGCGTTCCGCCGCGAGGTGGCCGAGGGCCTGCCGCTCGACGCCGGCATGCACCGGTTCATCCCGGTGTTCGCCGCCGCACGGGGCTTCCGGGCGGTGGAGATGCCCGTGCACCACCGGCCGCGCGTGCGCGGCCGGTCGAAGTATGGATTCCTGCGGTTCTTCGCCGGCCTGTACGACCTGGCACGGGTGGCGTTTCGGACGCGCGGCATGTCGCCGGCGGCCGCCCGCCCGCCGCGGGCCATGTCGCGGGGACGGTTGCGCCGCAGCCTGTACGTGCTGCTCGCCACGCTCGCCGCCGGCGCGGTGCTCGGCCGGATCGGTGCCGTCGCCAGCATCGACAGGCTCGCGCTGGAGAAGCGGCTGGTGTCCGACGCGGTCGCCGCGGCGGCCGCGGCCGGCCTGCCCGCCGACGCCGGCGAGATCCGGGCCCGCATCGAGCGCGAGAAACGGCTCCTGCGCCCGTTCCTGTCCGCCAACGATCGCAGCCGCTGGCTCACGATCCGCGCGCTCGTGGAGCGCGGCACGTTCGCGATCGACGACCTCGTGGTCGAGCCGGGCTGGGACACGATCGACGCCGTGGTGCATGCCGACGCGGGCGGCCGTCCGCGGATGTACTCGAGCAAGCCGCCCCTGCTCTCGGTGCTCTGCGCCGGGCCCTACTGGCTGCTCCACAGGCTCACCGGCTGGACGCTCGGCGACCATCCCTTCGAACTCGGCCGCCCGCTGATGGTGTTGTTCGGACTCGGGCCGCTGCTCGTCATGATGCTGTACACGTTCCGGCTCGTGGAGGTCACCGGATCGACCGACTGGGGCCGGTTGTGGACGGCCGCGCTCGCCGCCGCCGGCACGCTCCTCACGACGTTCGCCGTCGTGTTCACCAACCACCTGCCGGCGGCGGCCTGTGCGGCGGCCAGCGCCTGGTACCTGCGGCGGGTGCGGTGCGACGGCGTCCGCACGCAGGCGGTGTTCGCGGCCGCCGGATTCGCGGCGGCACTGGCGGCGGCGTTCGAACTTCCCGCCCTCGCCTGGTGCGCGGCCGTGCTCGCGCTCCTGGGGGCCGCGGATCTGCGGCGGACGTTCACCGCGGCCGTGCCCGCGGCGGCCCTTGTCGCCGTCGCCGCGCTGGGCACGAACTGGGTGGCCCACGGCACCCCGCTGCCGGCCTACGCGCACCGCTCGGGCACCGACAACTGGTACGACTACTCGTTCCGGCTCTCCAACGGCAAGGTGCTGACGAGCTACTGGCGCGATCCCCAGGGCGTCGATCGCGGCGAGCCCTCGGCGGCGACCTACGCCTGGCACGCACTCGTCGGCCATCACGGCATCCTGTCGTTGACGCCGGCGTGGCTGCTGGTGATCCCCGGACTGGCCGCACTCGCGGCCCGCGACCGGCGGCCCGGCGAGCGCTCGCTCGCGCTGGCCATCGCCCTGGTCACCGCGGTGGTGCTGCTGTTTTACCTGTCGCGGCCGCAGATCGACCGCAACTACGGCGGTGTGTCGAGCGGCTTCCGCTGGGTGTTCTGGCTCGCGCCGCTGTGGGCGACGGCGGTCGTGCCGGCCGCCGATCGGCTGTCGGCCAATCGGCTGGGACGCGGCATCGCGCTCTTGCTGCTCGGCCTGTCGGTGGTATCGGTCGCCTACCCGACCTGGAGCCCGTGGACCCAGCCCTGGATCTGGAACTGGCTGTCACACGCGGGACTGATTCACCCTTCGTGACCGAGGGGCCCGCCGGCCGCGCCGCCGGCCAGCCGGGCCTCGGCCGGCCACCACGACGGCAACGGAGCCTCGACGTGCACCCGCTGGTGTGAGCCGGGGTCCTGGTACTCGATCCTCCAGGCGTGCAGCGCGATGGGCCGCAGCCGCGGTTCCGCCGCGTCGGGCACGCCGCCGAACGGCAGACGTGAGCCGTAGAGTGCGTCGCCGACGATCGGCAGGCCGCGGGAGGCCGCCTGCACCCGCAGTTGGTGCATCCGACCGGTGCACGGCTCGAGTTCGAGGAGCCACGTCGCGTCGCTGAGCGTCCCGGCGACGCGGACCATGGTCACGGCCTCCCGCGCCTCCTCGTCCGCTTCCGCGGCGATGCGCGCCCGTGGCTCATCCACCACCTTCGCGAGCCAGTCCCGCCACTCGGTGACCGTGCCCGCCTCGGCGGTCGGCGGGCCGCCGGCCGCGACCGACACGATCGCCAGATAGGTCTTCCGCACCTGCCGACGCTCGAACTGGCGAGACAGCGTGCGGGCGGCCCGCGGCGTGACGGCGAGGAGCACGACCCCCGACACGGCGCGGTCGAGCCGATGCGGGACGCCGACGTACGCCCCCGGCGGCAGACGGCCGCGCAGCCACGATTCGACCGACGGCAGACCCGGGGGCGCCTGCGTTCCGAGGCCGGGCGGCTTGGCGACGGCGACCACGCCGCCCTGTTCCCGGATCACGGACGGTTGGATCGCTGCGGCGTCGAACCCAGCGCCGCGATCCTCGCGATCCCGGCGATCAGATCCCTCTTTCATACGCCACGGCGTCCCGATAGGCTGGTCTTCCCCCAGAGCGGAGGACCTCCCGGTGGTGACCAGGCTGATGATCGTGGATGACCACGAGATCGTGCGTCGCGGCGTCGCGGAGATGCTGACGTCGGACGACGTCGAGGTGGTCGCCGAAGCGGCCGACGGAGATGCCGCGGCGGCCGCGGCCCGCAGGTTCAAGCCGGATGTCGTGCTCCTCGACGTGCGAATGGAGGGCCGCAGCGGCCTCGACGCCATCAAGCGGATCACGTCCGTCGCGCCGCAGACACGCATCGTGATGTTTTCCGCGTTCGACAGTTCGACCTACGTCGCTCGCGCCGTGTCGGCGGGGGCACACGACTACGTGCTCAAGACGGTGTCGCGAAAGGAGCTTCTCGAGGCGATCACCAACGCGGCCCGCAAACTGCCCCCGTCGAGGTCCGGCGAGTTCCGCCGCATCGCCGGCGCCATGGCCCGGCGGGAGTCTCCCACCAACACCGACGTCCCGCTCACCCCGCGGGAGACGCAGGTGTTGCGACAGGTGGCGCTCGGCCTGTCGAACAAGGAGATCGCCGACGCCCTCGACATCAGCATCGAGACCGTGAAGGAACACGTCCAGAACCTGCTCCGCAAGACCGCCCTGGAGGATCGCACCCAGGCCGCCGTGTGGGCGATCCGCCACGGCATCGCCTGAGCCCGCGCCGCCGGAACGCCCGGCCCGCGACGTCAGGATTCGAAACGCTTGAGGGCGGTGACGGCGGCCAGCGCCCGATCGACGGAGCCGAAGTGCCCCACGAGCCGCTTGGCGGCGATCAGCTCCTCGACCGAGATCGGGCCGCCGGAACGGCCGCCCCGCGGCGCGGCGGCCACGGCGTCGCCACCGCGGCGGCGCCGCGGCTTGAAGCCCATCCGCTTGAGCACCATGCTCACCTGCGGAGACGAGACGTCGATTCCCTGCTTCTTGAGCTGGGCGATGATCACGACCGGGCGGGGCTTCTCCCCCTTCTCCTTCATCGCGGCTGCGATCCGCCGGATCTCGGCCGACTTGTTGACGTCCTTGGCGGGCTTCTTTTCAACCATGGGCGGACTCTGCTCCTCGGATAGGCGGGCGGTGAATCGGGGCCATGCACCGCGCATCGCGGTTACATCTGTGTTACTAACACGGGTATTAAAGAGTCGTGACCGTCTGAATTCAACCCCCGCGGCCGTGGCCGCCCCCACGTTGCTTCCCATGCCGCAATTCGACTATTCCTTCACCGTGCCCGCGCCGCTGGCGGCCGTGCAGCGATTCCACAGCGACACCAGCGCCCTCAAGCGGCTCACGCCTCCGCCCACGATCGTGCAGCTGCACGAGATCGAGCCGCTCGCCGAAGGGTCGGTTTCGAAGTTCACGCTGTGGGTGGGACCGCTGCCGCTCCACTGGACCGCCGTGCATCGCGGCGTGTCGCCGCGGGGCTTCACCGACGTCCAGGTGGCCGGCCCGGCGGCACGCTGGGAGCACACGCACACCTTCACGCCGCTGGACGCCTCGACGACCCGGATCGACGAGCACATCGAGTTCGAGCACAAGCGGGGCGTGTGGGGCGTGGTGACGCGACTGCTGTTCTCGCGTCCCAACCTGCTCCTGATGTTCGCCTACCGCCGATTCATCACCCGCCGGTCTCTGCGGCACGCGGGTGCGTAAGCCACCGGTGGAGCAGGCGGCTCGGGGGGCGGTTGCAGTCGGTGCGGTGTCCGGGAGCCAGTGCCTCGTCTAGGACTCGAACCTAGAACCCTCTGATTAAGAGTCAGATGCTCTGACCAATTGAGCTAACGAGGCGACACACCGTTTTCTACCGTTGCCGCCAGCGGTCGGCAAGGGCGGGCCACGCGGCCCGCGTTGAGGGATTTTCCTCCAGCGGCTACATTTCCGCCTTCCCGGGTACGTTCTTCGCGAGTGTGGAGGTTTGCATGGGCAGGTTCGACGGGCTGAAGGGCCTCGTGCTCGGCGTGGCCAACGATCATTCGATCGCCTGGTACATCGCCAGGGAGATTCTCGCCGAGGGGGGCCACGTCGGGTTCACCCATCTGCCCGACAAGCCCGACGACGAGCGGCAGCGGAACCGCCGCCGCGTGGCCCTGCTCACCGACCCCGAGCCGAACGCGAAGTTTCTCGTTCCCATGGACGTATCGAGCGACGAACAGATCGCCGCGGTGATGGAGCGGGCGAAGCAGGAATTCGGGACGATCGATTTCCTGCTCCACTCCATCGCCTACGCCCCGATGGAAGACCTCAAGGGTGAGACGACCAACTGCAGCCGGGAGGGTTTCCGGGTGGCGATGGAGACGAGCGCCTACAGCCTGCTGGCGGTGGGGCGGCTGGCCCGGGGCATCCTCGCCAAGGATGCCTCGATCCTCACGCTCACCTACTTCGGCGGCGAGAAGGTGGTTCCCGGCTACAACATCATGGGCGTCTGCAAGGCGACGCTCGACGCCTGCGTGAAGTACATGGCGTACGACCTCGGGCCGGCGGGCGTGCGGGTGAATGCGGTCAGCGCGGGGCCGCTGCGGACGCTGGCGGGCCGCGGGGCGGGCGTCGAGGAGATGCTCGAACTGTACGAGCACATGTCGCCCATGGGCCGCAACATCACGCACGAGGAGGTCGGCAAGACCGGGGCGTTCCTGCTCTCGCGCGACTCCGGCGGCATCACCGGCGAGATCCTCCACGTGGACGCCGGCTACAACGTGATGGGGTCGCCGGGCAGACTCTTGAATCTCGTGCACAAGCCGGCGTGACTCGACCGGTCGCCGTTGCCGTCGTGGTGCATGCCGCGCGGGTGCTGGTGGGCCGCCGATCTCTCGCTGCGGTGGACGCCGCGGGCTGCGCTGAATTTCCAGGCGGCAAGGTCGAGCCTGGTGAGACGACGGCCGTCGCCGCGGCACGCGAGTGCCTCGAAGAGGCCGGGGTCGCCATCCGGTTGCTCGACCGGGTGGTCCGGGTCGCGCCGACGGCGTCGGGGCCGGAGATCGCGTTTCATTGGGCCGCGCCGCTCGACCCCGCAGACGAGCCACGACCACCGTTCGCCTGGGTGCCGATCGCGGACCTGTCGCGGCTCGGTTTTCCACCGGCCAATGCGCCCGTGCTCGCGATCCTGGCCGCGGATCACGGCGGGTCGTAGCCGCCGGGGTGCCAAGGATGACACCGGCAGATCCGGGCGAACCCCTTCACGCTGCCCCGCACCGCGCCATGCTTGCGCACCGCCGAGCGGAAGTACACGCTGCACGAGGGCTCGAACCGGCAGTGCCGGCCGAGCAGCGGGCTGAGCGTCATCTTGTACAGGTCCACGGCCGCGACGAGCACACCGACGGCCAGACGATCGCAGACCCGGGCCACGTGCTGGAACAGCCGCATGCGATCACTCCCGCGCAAATCCACGGCGCGTCGTGATGCGTCGCGCGAGCGATTCGATCGTCTCCTCGACGAGACGGGCCCCGGCCGCGCCTCCCGGCACGACCCGCGACCGCACGACCACCACGTAGTCGGCGGGCGGCAGTCGCGCGCGGATCCGGCGAAACGCCTCCCGCAACCTGCGCTTCCACCGCGCGCGGACGACCGCCGTGCCCACGCGCC
>RFUD01000085.1 GCA_009923125.1 Planctomycetia bacterium | reverse complement strand
CAGTCGAACTCCTCGTTGGTCATGCCCTTCCACGCGTAGACGGGGATGCCCGCCTTGGCGATCGCCGCGGCGGCGTGATCCTGCGTCGAGAAGATGTTGCAGCTGCTCCAGGTCACCTCGGCGCCGAGCTCCTTGAGGGTCTCGATCAGCACGGCCGTCTGGATCGTCATGTGGAGGCAGCCGGCGATCCGGGCGCCGGTGAGCGGCTTCGACCGGCCGTACTTCTCCCGCAGCGCCATCAGGCCGGGCATCTCGTTCTCGGCCAGCATGATCTCCTTGCGGCCCCAATCGGCCTGCGAAAGATCAGCGACTTTGTAGGGGAGACGAGTTTCGACGTGGGCCACGGGAACCTCCTGGAGGGTGAACTGGGTGTTCTGAAGAAAGGGACGGTTTGAAGACGAGTGTGCCCGGCGACAAAGGCGGCACGGCCGCACCGATCGGCTCGGACGCAGCCATGATAGTCAGGTCAGGGCCGCTTTGCAGGTCCGGCCAGGGCCGCGCGGGCGTGGGCGACAAAAGCCCTGACTTTTCCGGGATCTTTCCGCCCCGGAGCCGACTCCACGCCGCTGGCGGTATCGACCGCCCGGGCCCCGCTGGCGATCACCGCGGCGGCGACGTTCTCAGGGGTGAGCCCGCCCGCCAGCGCCACCGGCGGCCCCAGCGGTCGGGTCGCGGACAGCGCATCCCAATCGACGGTGAGGCCGGTGCCACCCAGATGCCCCGCGCCCGTTCCACGCGCCACGGCTGCGTCCACGACCACCATGTCGGGCACCGCCCCGAGCGCGGCCGCGTCGGCGAACCACCGGCGGGCCGCCGCCAACGGATCCTCGCCCGACTCCATCCGCACGGCGCGGATGAGCGGAAGTCCGGCCAACTCCACGCACCGGCCGGGCGGATCGACGGCGGGGCCATCGCCGGTGAGATGGCCGTGCAGTTGGACCGCGTCGAGCCCCAGCAACTCCCCCATCCGCCTGATCTCCACGGCCGGAGTGCCGGCGAACACCCCGACCTTCAGCACACCGGCGGGAACAACGGCCACGATGGCGCGTCCCCGTTCGACGTCGATGGCCCGTGGCGACCCCGGCACGAAATTGAGCCCGATCGCGTCGGCTCCCGAATCGGCGACGACAAGGGCGTCGTCCGGGGATGTAACCCCGCAGATTTTGATGCGGAACAGCATGGGTGACGATCGCGACCGCGGACGACCGCGGCCGGCCTTTGGTGGAAAAGTCTACGCCCCCGGCAGATGGTGCAGGAAGGGACCGCGGTTGGTCGAAACCATACAGGTCGCGGGGGCAGGCCCCGACGACCGGTCCCGCATCCATCGGAAGCCGCTTCGAGAAATGATCGCTCCCCGCCGTCGCCCGTCGAGCCGTCCCTTTCTCGCCGCCCCGCGCATCGACTTCTACCATCCGGCGAGGGCGATCGACGCCGCGCTCCACGTCCTCGACCGGCTGGTGCGCCGGTCGGAGGGGATCGGCCTGGTCGTCGGGCCGCCCGGCACCGGCAAGTCGCTGTTGCTGGCGAAGGTCGCCGAGAGCGTCGGTGAGGATTTCGCCGTGGCGCTTCTGTCGGGCGCCCGGATCTGCACGCGGCGGGCTCTCTGGCAGTCGATCCTCGCGGAGGTCGGCGAGCCGTATCGCGGGATCGAAGAAGGGGAACTGCGGATCGGGATCGTGGAACGCATCCGGGGCCTCGCCGCGACCGGGTCGGGCCTCGTGATCCTCGTGGACGAGGGGCACACGCTGCCGACGCGGCTGATCGAGGAGTTGCGGCAACTCACGAACATCCCCACCCCCATGCCGGCGGTCCACATCGTGTTGGCGGGCACGCCGGAACTCGAGGAGATCCTCGGCGGCCCCCGGCTCGACGCCATTATCTGGAGCCGCTCGACCATGCCGAAACGCTCGCGTACGTGCGCACGCAGATGCACGCCGCGGGGCTCGACTGGGATGCCACGTTCGAGGCCGGTTGCGATGACGCCGTGTACGGCGCGGCCGACGGCGTGCCGCGGCTCGTGAACCAGCTCTGCGACCATGCCCTGGTGATGGTGGCCGAGGCCGGCCGCACGCGCGTGACACCCACCGACATCGCCGCGGCGTGGAGCGAGATTCAGCGGCTCCCGCCACCGGCCGCGCTCGTGCACTCGGGCGGGATCGTGCACGGGGTGCACGACTCTCGGGCCGACGAGCACGATGGCATCGAGACGACGGACGAGTTTTCAGGCGTCTTCGGCGACGACGTCGCGGCCGAGTTCGGCGGCGAGGGGAGTGTCGTCGAGTTCGGCGGCTTCAGCGACGACACGATGCTCGATCTGGAGTCTCCTCAAGCCACCGATGCAGCGGCCGGACAGGGATCCACGGCCGAGCGGCCCGGGCCGGCTCCCGGGAACGATCCGTGGCGTGGTCCGGAGGTGGAACTGGTGTTCGACACCGCCGCCGATCCATTCAACGAATTTTTCGAGCAGGAGGAGCGGGTCATGGAACGCTACGTGATGCGCGGGCCGGACGATTTCGCGAGCCATGGTCACGTGGCCAGCCGCGAGGGGGCGGCGATCGCGCGGCGGCTCGACGCCCTCGAACGGTCGCCCGTGGAATCGGCTTCCGACGGCTTCGTTGGAGGCCAGACGCGAACCCGCCCGGCGGCTCCGAGCCAGGCTCCGGACGCGGCCGTCCCAGTCGTCGCCTGCCCGACGGCGATCGACGAGGCCGACGACGCCGACATGGTCGTGATCGAGGAGGACATTCTCGAGCACCCGTCGGAAGCCCGTCGGAAGTCGATCTTCACGGTCCGCCCCGGCGACTATCGCAGCCTGTTCGCCCGGCTCCGGCGTGGTGACCGGTGACACGCGACGGCTCGGCATCCGTACCGCCCGCCGTTGGCGGGCCTCCACCCACCGGTGCCCGGGCTGACGTCGACTGAGCGTGCCCCAGGCTTTAGCCTGTTGGCGTCATGGCCACCGACCTCCACTCCCGCGACGATTGGCCGCCGGGCCGCGTGCTCGTGCAGTCGGCCACGTACAACGAGCGCGAAAACATCGAGCAGCTGATCGAGGCCGTGCTCGCCTCGTCGCCCGACGTCCAGCTCTTGATCATCGACGACGACTCCCCCGACGGCACAGGGCAGATCGCCCGCGAGATCGCCGGGCGGGAACCGCGGCTCCACGTGCTCGTGCGTCGCGGCCGTCGCGGGCTCGGCAGCGCGATCCTGGAGGGCTTTCAGTTGGCGCGGAAGCGCGGCTTCGCGGTCGGCCTGAACATGGACGCCGACTTCAGCCACGACCCGGCCGACATCCCGCGTCTGCTCGTGGCGCTCGATCCTCCCGGCGGCAAGCCTGCCGACGTCGCGATCGGCTCGCGGCGCGTCGCCGGCGGCCGCACGGTGGGCTGGCCTTGGTCGCGGCATGTCGCGAGCTGGCTCGTGTGCTGGTTCACGCGCTGGATTCTCGGCGTGCCGGTGAAGGATTCGTCGGGTGGGTTTCGCGCGGTCCGGCTGTCGGTCTTCGATCGCATCGACGCCGCCAACTTCGCGCAGGGCTACGCCTTCCAGGAGGATTTTCTCTGGCGGGTACACCGGGCCGGCGGGAAGATCGTCGAGATCCCGATCACGTTCACCGATCGCACACGCGGCTCGAGCAAGGCCGACTTCGCCGAGAGCAAACGCAGCATCGGCGAACTCCTGCACCTCGCCCGCATCACCTGGCTCGGGAAGTGACGGAGCCGTCGCGAGGGGCAAGCAAGCGAGACGCTTGCGCCACATGTGGGCGACCGTCCAGGTCGCCATCATGTGGGGCGACCGTCCCGGTCGCCATTACGGCAGCGGTGCGGGACCGAGCGTCGGTGACGTGGGTGGCGGGCCCAGTTGCAACTGTCCGCCCGGGGGCGGAGGGGGCGCCGGCTGATTGGCCGAGGGATCCGGCTTCTCGCCGAGGGCCACGGCCAGGCTCTCGCGGGCGTCCTTGAGATTCGGCGCGATCTCGAGCGCCTTCTTGAACTGCACGATCGCCTCGTCCTTCCGGCCCTGCTTGTAGAGCGCGACGCCGTAGTTGTTCATGAGCGCCGGGTTGCCCGGCTCCTTGCCGAGCAGTTCCTTGTATTTGTCGCCCGCCTCGGTGAATCGGCCGGCCGCGGCGAGGGCATTGGCCAGATTCACATGGATCGCCGGCACGTGCGGCGTCACCCGGCAGGCCTCGGCGAACTGCTCGATCGCCGCGTCCATCTCCCGCTTTGCCGACGCCTGGTCGCCGCGCTGGGCGAAGGCCTGGGCACGCGCCGAGAGCGTGGTGCCGAGGTTGTTGTGCGTCTCGCCGAGGTCGGGCCGCAGCCGCGTGGAGTTTTGGAAGTGGAAGTGGGCGCCATCCACGTCGCCGCGGGAAAACTTCTTGGCGCCCAGGCGGTTGTGGGCCTGCCAGGCCTCGAAGTTGTGCTTGAGCGTGTGTTCCCACATGTGGTCTTCGTCCATCCAATCGACGGCGCCGCAGAAGGACAGAATCGCGAGCATCGTGGCGACGAGCGCCCCGCCGGCGAGGAACGTCGGCTTCGAATCCTCCTGCGCCCGCTCGAACAGGAGCACCGCCCCGGCACACATGAGCGCGATGATGCTGATCATCGGCAGGTAGATGAAGTGGTCGGCCACCCACGTGATCCGCATGTAGGAGATCGTCACGAAGCCGAGCACGGGCGCGACCATGAGCAGGAAAAACGCGAACGCAAACAGGGCATGGTGGCCCCAGCGCGGCGGAAACATCGCCTCCCGGTTCTTCCACATCCACCACACGCCGGCGCCGATCACGGGCCACGCCAGGAACATCCAGGCCTTGGGCGGATCGACCTCCCAGCGGGGATAAATCGGCAGCAGGTTGACCGGCCACACGATCGACGCCAAATAGTGCAGGATCGCCATCCCGGCGATCGCGGTCCGCGAGGCGAAGCCACCCACGGAAAACAGGTCGCCGACGATGATCTTCTCCTGGCCGATCGCCCGGCCCCACTGATACGACATCGTCACGAGGCCGAGCACGATCGAGATCGCGAACAGCGGCAGGGCGAGGATCACGTCCTGCTTCGTCACCTTCCCGCGCTTCCACCAGGCGTAGACGAGCGTGACCACGGGGAACGCCACGACCGACGTCTTGGCGAACATGGCGAGCAGGAAGAACACGATCGCGCCCGCGTAGAGCCGCTGCCGCTTGGCCTGGTCGGCCTCGTCGTCCTGCCCCACCCAGCAGAGGCAGGCGAGGAGGAAGAGCGGCAGCGAGAGCGTGTTTTTCGTTTCCGACACCCAGGCCACGCTCTCCACGCAGACCGGGTGCACGACGAACACGAAGGCCGAGAGCCATGCCCCCGGGATCTTCATCTTCGAGAGCAGGCCCCAGAGCAGCAGTGCCCCGGAGATGTGCAGCAGGATCGTGGTGACGTGGTAGCCGGTGGACTTGAGGCCGAAGAAGGGCCACTGGGCCCAGAGGGCCGTGTAGGAAAGCGGAAAGTAGTCGGCGCCGTCGGGGTTGAACCACAGTTTGGCGAGCGTGCGCAGGCTGTCGGGAGGCACGTTCGGGTCGGGCGAGACGCGGTGCTGCACCGTGAGGTTTTGGGTGAGCAGTTGGTCGTCGTCCCACAGCCAGTCGCCGTGGTACGAGGGAGAGTAGCACCACAGGCCGGCGAGGATGATCAGCGCCGCCTTCACGATCCGCTCGCGCCAGCGGTCCACACGGCCTTCCGATGCCGTGGGCTGCGCGGCGATCTCGGCATCGTCCGCGTCAGGGCGGCGATCATCGCTCCGGCGTTTCAGCAGTCGTTTGCTCGACCCCATAGAGCTTTGAGTGTAAGTCGCCTTTGGGACTTCACCAACAGGCACATGTGGGGCAAGCGTCCCGCTTGCCGTGGCTTGGCTGTGGGGCAAGCGTCCCGCTTGCCGTGGCTTGGCGACCGGGACGGTCGCCCCACTCCTTACGGCCGCCAGCAGCCTGCCCCATCCCTCCGCCACCTTCCGCTCCATCGCCAGTGCCCGCACGCGCGCCTCGGGGTCGGCCAGGTTTGGCTGCACCTCGAGCGCCTTGCCTGCCGCCGCGAAGGCCTCGGCCTCGCGGCCCTGGGCGTCGAGGATCAGTGCGAGCGTCACCCACGGGTCGCCCCGTTTCCCGTCGGAGAGCCTGATCGCCTCGCGGGCCGTCCGCTCGGCCTCTGGCAGGCGCCCCACCTCAAGCAGCGAGTCTGCGAGCCCCGACGCCGCGGTGTAGGCGACCGGGTTTTTCCGAAACGTGTCTTCCCAGAGGGCGAGCGGAGTGGCCCACACCTTCTGCCGCTCGACGCAGGCCATCCCGAGGAGCGCGACGGCCGCCATGCAAAAGATCGTCGCCTTCTCGCGCAGCCGCGGCCGGGCGGCGAGCCAGGGGCCGTCGAGGAGCCAGCCGAGGCCGAGGGCCACGCCGGCCATCGGCAGATAAAGATAGCGGTCGGCGGCGGCGCGGTAGATCGGAAAGAGGTTCGACACGGGGATGAGCGGCAGCACGATGATCGCACAGGCGAGCGCCATCCGGCGGTCGGCCCGAATGGCGAAGGCGGCCGCGGCGACGAGGCCCACGAGGATCACGAGGGCCGCGGGCAGCGGCAGGTGCCGCACGGAGGAAAGTCCGTAGTCGGCGCAGAGGTTCACGGGGAATGCCACGAGCTGGGCGTAGAGGGCGAGGATCCGCGGCTCGATCGCCATGGCGGCCCAGAACGAGCCGCCGGGATACTGCGGCTTGGCCTCGAAGATGGCCGACTGCGCGGGCTCGAGGAGAAACCGTGCGGCGAGAAACGCGATCGCCGCGAGCTTTCCGCCGCCCACGGCGAGCGACCAAAACCGCCGCGGGTCGGCTCGCCGAAAGAGCCACCAGTAGGCCCCGAGGATCATGGGCGCGGCGATGCCCGATTCCTTGCTGGCGACTGCCAGGAAGCAGAGCCCGGCGCAGCCGAGCGCCCGCCAGCGGTCGCCGTGCGGGGCGGCCGGGTCGTGCCGCATCGCGAGAAGCAGCGCCCCGAGCGTGCACGCCGCCACGAGCAGGTCTTCGCGAAACGTCGGCTCGCACACCGCTTCGGTCACGACGGGGTGCACGGCAAAGAGCAGCGCCGCGAGCATGTGGGGCAAGCGTCCCGCTTGCCAATCTGTGGGGCGACCGTCCCGGTCGCCAAGCAAGCGAGACGCTTGCTCCACGTGGGGCAACCGTCCCGGTTGCCATGCCCCTCCCATCACCCCCAACACCAGCACCACGTTCACCGCATGCAGGAGCACGCTCGTGAGGTGATAGCCGAACGCATCCTTTCCCCAGATCGTCGAATCGAGCATGAGCGACGCAAGCTGCACGGGCCGGTTGAAGTCGAGCACGTCCATCGCGAGCACCTGGCCCGAGAGCACGGGCACCCAGTTGCCGGGATCGTGGATGAAGTCGCCGGTCAGGATCTGGAGCCGCGCGTCGTAGACGAACTTGGCCGAGAGCGTGGGCCAAAACACGGCCAGCGTGATCGCCGCGAGAGCAAGTGCCTGCTGGCGTGAAGTGAGCGTGGTAATCATGACAACGCAGCAGATTACCAATCTGCGGCTCCCTGGCGACGCGCCAATCTCTGTCGCCCGCGGCGTCGCTCCATCGATTCGCGTAGAGTATTGTCATGACGCCCCCCCGACTTTCGCCCCAGGCCGTATTCCTCGATCGTGATGGCACGCTCATCGAGAACCGCCACTACCTCGCGTCGCCAAAGGGCGTCGCCGTGTTGCCCGGAGTGCGTGAGGGGCTCGCACGGGCTCGTGCGGCCGGGGCAAAGCTGTTTTTGTTCACGAACCAGTCGGGCGTGGGCCGCGGCATGTTTACGCTCGCCGACGTCGAGGCCGTGAACCGGCGGATGATCGAGGCGATCGGCCTGGGCGACGATCTCTTCGCCGGGGTCTGCATCGCCCCGGAGCGGCCCGACGAGCCGGTGGTCTATCGCAAGCCCTCGCCGCGGTTCATCCACGAGATGCTCGTGGAACATGCTGTGTCCGCAGAAGCGGCCTGGATGGTCGGTGATTCCCCCGCCGATTGGGAGGCGGGCATCAACGCCGGCATCGAGGCTGCTGCGATCGTGCGCGATTCTGCAGCGGAAGTGGAGCGCGAGCGGCGGCTGGAACTCGGCGTCGATGCCTACACGAGCCTGCTCGACTGGGCCATGGCGGTGTTCGACTAGTTCGAAGGCGTGTCGCTGGCCTGCTTGTCGAGCAGGATGCAGGCGAGATCGCCGGTGGCATTGCGGATCGGCGGCTTCGTGTAGCCGAGGTCGAGCAAGGCCTCCTCGAGGCCCTTGCCGCGATCCGGGAAGCCGTTGCGGTTGATGTAGATCGCGGAGAAGCCCAGCCGCTTGAGTTCATCGACGGCGACGCGGGCGTTCGCTTCATTCACCTTGATTTTCCCAGCTTGCTGATC
>RFUD01000084.1 GCA_009923125.1 Planctomycetia bacterium | reverse complement strand
TCCGGGGCCCGGCTGCCACAGGGGCGTAGCTCAACTGGCAGAGCGCTGGTCTCCAAAACCAGAGGTTGCGAGTTCGATCCCCGCCGCCCCTGCCTGATGACGAGCCCCGGGCCTGTGCGGGGCGGCACGAGGAAGATCGTTCGCGACGGAGCGCTCGGAACAACTTATGGCGACGACGCAAGACAACACGGTGGCCGGCGGCAGCTTCTGGAGCGAGCTCCTGAGCTTCTCCGTCTACAAGCGCAATCAGGGGCGGGTCACCCGGCAGGCGACATTCGCGGCCGTCGCACTGACGCTCGCGATCGGCGTCTGGCGGCTCTCGCAGCTGCTCCCGCTCTGGCTGGCCGGAGCGGGTTCGCTCGCCCCCGGCGGTGCGGGTGCCGACCTCGGCGTGTACCGTTTCCTGGTGCCCGCGCTGCTGCTGGCCGCCGGGCTCTGGTTCGCCTACCGACTCGTCAACGTGCCTCGGTTCGCCGACTTCCTGATCGCGGTGGAGTCGGAGATGGCGAAGGTGTCCTGGCCGACGGCCGGGGAGGTGGCCCGCAGTTCCGCGGTCATCATCTTCCTGATCTTCGCGTTGGCGGCGATCCTCGCCGCGTACGATCTCTTCTGGTGGTTCGTGCTGCGGGCCATCCAGGGATTCAAGTGACCGTCCCGAGTGCCCACGCCCGTTTTCGTGAAAACCTGAAATCATGAGTGACCATTCACCCGACGCATCGACGCCCGACGAGCACCGCCCGCAGGCGGTGCAGCCCGACGAGTCCGCGCCGATCGTGGCGGAGGACGACGACACGCCGGCCGAACTCGACGATCCATTCGCCGGCAGCGAGGACGCCAAGCCGGTGGCCCTCGCCGGCGACGACGATGATCAGCCGCTCGGCGAGAAGCAGTGGTACATCCTCAAGGTGCAGAGCAACCGCGAGGACTCGATCCGCGAGGCGCTGCTCCGGCGGATTTCCCTGCAGGGCATGGACCGCTGGTTTGGCGAGGTGGTCGTGCCGAAAGAGCAGGTCACCGAGTTCAAAAGTGGCAAAAAACGCGTGGTTTCTCGCAAGCTCTACCCCGGATACATCCTGGTGAACATGATCTTGAACGACGAGACCTGGTATCTCGTGCGGGAGACGGGCGGGATCGGTGATTTCACCGGTTCGGCCGGCCGCCCCAGCCCGATGCTGCCGCAGGACGTCGCCAAGCTGCTCAACAAGGCGGAGGAAAAGGCGGACGAGGCGCCGCGGCTGAAGATCAACTTCAAGAAGGGTGACCGCGTCAAGATCAACGAGGGCACGTTCGAGAACTTCGAGGGAGAGGTCGAGGCGATCGACGAGGCGAACGGCCGTGTGACGGTGATGCTCAGCATCTTCGGCCGGTCCACGCCGGTGGACATCGAGTACTGGCAGATCGAGTCGGTCTGATCGGACCGGCATCCGACACGGGCAACGAAGGTTCAAACAGGAAGGTTCCGCGATGGCGAAGCAGGTGGTCGGTCAAGCGAAGTTCCAGGTCCCGGGCGGGCAGGCCACGCCCGCGCCGCCGGTCGGCACGTCGTTGGGCCGTTTTGGCATCAACCTCGGACAGTTCGTCCAGCAGTTCAACGACCGCACCCGCGAGGCTGCGGGCATGGCGATCCCCGTGGTGGTCACGGTCTACAACGACCGGTCCTTCGAATTCATCACCAAGAGCCCGCCCGCGGCCGCTCTCCTGAAGAAGGCGGCGGGGCTGGCCAAGGGCTCGGGCGTGCCCAATAAAGACAAGGTCGGAAAGGTGACCAAGGCCCAGGTGGACGAGATCGTGCGACTCAAGGGCGCCGACCTCAATGCCCGCGACGGCGAGCACGCGCGGCGCATGATCGAGGGCACCGCCCGCAGCATGGGCATCACCGTCGAGGGTTGATTCGCCGACCGTCCGTGTCCGTCCATTTCGTTCGAATGTTTCCTTCCGCGTCCAATCCACACGATCCAGGATTTTCAGCCGTGCCAGTCTCGAAGCGCATGCGGGCGATGCTCGCGAAGAAGCCCCAGTCGGAAGCCCCGCTCCCCATCGCCGAAGCGGTGGCCGTGATCAAGGGCTTCCCCCCCACGAAGTTCGATCAGACGGTCGAGATCCACATGCGGCTGGGCATCGATCCGAAGCAGGCCGACCAGATCATCCGCGGCTCGCTCGTGCTGCCTCACGGCATCGGCAAGTCGAAGAAGGTCGTCGTGTTCGCGAAGGGCAACCTCGCCGACGACGCCCGCGCGGCCGGCGCCGAGGAGGTCGGGGCCGATGATCTGGCCAAGAAGATCAAGGAAGGCTGGACCGACTTCGACGTCTGCATCGCTGCCCCCGACATGATGGGGCTGGTGGGCCCGCTCGGCAAGGTGCTCGGACCTCGGGGTCTGATGCCGAGCCCGCGGGCCGGGACCGTGACGGCCGACATCAAGAAGACCGTCAGCGAGTACAAGGCCGGCAAGGTCGAGTTTCGCAACGACCCCACGGGGATCGTCCATGCCGTCGTCGGCAAAGCGAGCTTCGAGGCCGCCAAGCTGGCGGACAACATCCGGGCCTTCATCGACCACATCCTGTCGCTGCAGCCCAACAGCGTCCGCGGCCAGTACGTGAAGAGCATCTCGATCTCAGGAACCATGACCCCCGGCGTGATGGTCGCGGCCTGACCCCCGCCCAACGCCCTTTCAAGAGAACGCCACTCCCATGAGCAAGCTCGTCAAGAACATGCTGATCGACGACCTCAAGACACGCCTCGCGGGCGTGGGCGAGGTGATCGTCGTGAGCCTCGGACGCCTCGACGCCATCCAGACGTCCCAGCTGCGGCAGACGTTGCGGAAGAAGAAGATCCACCTCCAGATGGTCAAAAACAGCCTCGCCCGGCGGGCGATGCTCGACACGCCGCTGGCGCCCGCTTTCGACAAGCACGAGGGCATGCTCGCCATCGCCTGGGGCGGGGAGGACGTGGTCGATCTCGCCAAGGAGCTCGACCGACTCAGCGGCGTCAAGGAATACGAGGGCTTCGAGTTCCGCGGCGGCGCCCTCGACGGCGCGCGGCTGGAGCCGACCGACGTGAAGTCGGTGGCGAAGTGGCCCAGCCGTGCCGAACAGCTTTCATTGCTCTCCGGCCAGATTTCCAGCCTCGGCGCCCGCCTGTCGGGCCAGATCTGCTCGCTTGGCGGAGTGCTCGCCGGCCAGATCGCCTCGCGGGTCGAGGACCTGGAAAAGTCGGAGACGGCTGCGTAAACGAGCGAATTTTTGGCCAGGGCTTCACCGGGCAAAAGTTCGTGGTAAGACAGTAGACCCACCACACACCACCCTGACGCCTCGGGCGTCCAGGATTATTCGAAGGGAAAGGATCTCGAGCGATGGCAACGGCTGAAGCAACGCGTGAATTCTCGAAGGAAACCCAGGAACTGGGCGACAAGATCGTCGGCCTGTCGCTGAAGGCGGCGAAGGAACTCTCCGACTACCTCGACGAAGTTCACGGCATCAAGCCGGCCGCCGGCGGCGCGGTCGTCATGGCCGCACCGGGCGGTGCGGGCGGTGGCGGTGGCGGCGGCGCCGAGGCTGCGGCCGAGAAGACGGAGTTCGACGTTGTCCTCGACGCGTTCGGCGACAACAAGATCGGCGTCATCAAGGTGGTCCGCGCGGCGACCGGCCTCGGCCTCAAGGAGGCCAAGGACATGGTCGAAGGCGCTCCAGCCAAGGTGAAGGAAGGCATCTCGAAGGCCGACGCCGAGAAGCTCAAGAAGGAGCTGGAAGAGGCCGGCGCGAAGGTTTCGATCAAGTAAGACCGCTCAAAATGGCCGAAAGTCGGCCGGGACTGTTCGTTCCGGCCGACTTTCGGTATAGTTTTTGCTGGCCTTGACTTCACGGTCTTTCGCACCGCCCCTCCGCGTCGTCCTCCCTTCCGTCGTCTGGCTCGGTCGCTGAACGTGCCCTCCGTTCGCGCCGGCAGATCGCCGGCTTTCGTCTCGTCAAGCCGTCCACAGTCCACAGGAGTGTGTTCTCTATGGCAACTCGCGCCGTCCGCCGCCTCCAGCCATCGGAAGTCCGCCACTTCGGCAGCCGCCGCGCCAGCCATTCGATCCCTGATCTGACGGAAATCCAGACGCGGTTCTACGACCGCTTCCTGCAGTACGAGACGCCGCCGACCAAGCGGAAGGACGAGGGCATCGAGGGGGTGCTCCGGGAGATCTTCCCGATCGAGAGCTACGACAAGACCGTCAAGCTCGAGTACCTGCGCTACGACCTCGGAAAGCCGCGGTACGATCCCGACGAGTGCCGGCAGTTGCGGCTCACATACGGTCGGCCGCTGCGGGTCTGGCTCCGGCTGACACGCGAGCAGCCGATCGAGGAGGAGGTCTACCTCGGCGACATCCCGATCATGCTCGGCGGCGGCGAGTTCATCATCAACGGCGCCGAGCGCGTGGTGGTGAGCCAGCTCCATCGGTCTCCGGGCATCGACTTCGTGGCCGACACCGAATCGACCGACCGTAAGACCTACAACTGCCGCGTGATCCCCGAGCGGGGCAGCTGGATCGAGCTCAACGTGTCGAAGAAGGACACGCTGCAGGTCCGGATCGACCAGAGCGGCAAGTTCTCGGCCCTCACGCTGTTGCGGGCCATGGACCCGAAGTATTCCCGCGACTCCGAGATCCTCAAGCTCTTCTACAAGACCGACAAGGTCAAGACCGAAGGCGGTCGCTACGTGGCCAAGGTCGAGGGCAAGATCGCCGTCGACGACGTGGTCTACCCCAAGGGCAGTGAGCGGGCCGGCGAGATCATCGTCGACGCCGGCTGCAAGATCACGCACGACCAGGCGGAGCTCATCTGCACTTCGGGCCTGAAGGCGATCGAGGTGATGCTCGAGCAGAAGGTGCCGCTGATCGTCAACAGCCTGCGCGAGGATGCGGACGAGTCGAAGCGTCGTACCGGCGTGGCCCCCAGCCACGAAGACGCGATGATCCGCATCTACCAGCGGCTGCGTCCCGGCAATCCCCCGGCCCTCGACAAGGCGCGCGCCCTGTTCGACGAAAAGTTCAAGGACACCAACCGCTATCGCCTTGGCCGCGTCGGCCGGTTCCGCATCAACCGCAAGCTCGGCCTGTCGGTGCCGGAGACGGAGATGACGCTCCGGCCGGACGACCTGATCGCGGCGATCAAGTACATGCTCCTGCTCAGCGAGGGCGAGGGCGAGGTGGAGGTGGACGACATCGACCACCTCGGCAACCGCCGCCTGCGCACGATCGACGAACTCGCCAGCGACGAGTTGCGCAAGGGCTTCCTCAAGTTGCGGCGCACCGTTCAGGAGCGGATGAGCCTCAAGGACGTGACCGAGATGTCGCCCCGGTCGCTGATCAACCCCAAGAGCATCTCGGCGGCGATCGAGTATTTCTTCGGCCGCGGCGAACTGTCGCAGGTCGTCGATCAGACCAATCCGCTGTCGATGCTGACCCACGAGCGGAGGCTGTCGGCGCTCGGCCCGGGCGGACTCAACCGCAAGCGGGCCGGGTTCGAGGTGCGCGACGTGCACATCTCGCACTACGGCCGGATCTGCCCGATCGAGACGCCCGAAGGCACGAACATCGGCCTGATCTCCAGCCTCGCGATCTATTCAGGCGTCGATTCGTACGGCTTCCTCGTCACGCCCTACCGCAAGGTGGTGAAGGGGAAGTTGACCGACGACGTGGTGTGGCTGCGGGCCGACGAGGAGCACGAGGCGCACCTGGCTCCCGCCGACGCCACGGTCGTCGACGGCCGCCTCCAGGGCGACACGATCATCGCGCGGTACCGGGGAGACTTCGTGCTCGTGCCCGCGGACGAGATCCAGTACATCGACGTCGCACCGAGCCAGATGGTTGGCGTGTCGGCGGGCCTGATCCCGTTCCTCGAGCATGACGACGCCAACCGCGCCCTCATGGGTTCCAACATGCAGCGGCAGGCCGTGCCGCTGCTCGTGACCGAGCCGCCGATCGTGGCCACGGGCATGGAGCGCGACGTCGCCGTCAACTCCGGTCTGATCGTGCGGGCCGTGCGGAAGGGCACCGTGAATTACGTCGATGCGGAGCGGATCGAGGTGTCCTCCGGATCGGGCGTGACCGACATCTACAAGCTGCGGAAGTACGTCGGCCTGAACGAGCGCACCTGCCAGAACCAAAAGCCGGTCGTCCAGCTCGGCCAGAAGGTGGAGAAGGGCGAGGTCCTGGCCGACGGCGCCGCCACCTACAAGGGTGAGCTCGCGCTCGGCCGCAACGTGCTCGTGGGCTTCATGGCCTGGGACGGCTTCAACTTCGAGGACGCGATCATCATCAGCGAGGAGCTGGTCGAGGACGACGTCTACACCTCGATCCACATCGAGGAATATGACATCGAGATCCGCGACACGAAGCTCGGCCGCGAGGAGTTCACACGCGACATCCCGAACGTGGGTGAGCGGGCCCTGCACAACCTCGACGAATCGGGCATCGTGAAGATCGGCACCTACGTCCGCCCCGGCGACATTCTCGTCGGCAAGGTCTCGCCCAAGAGCAAGACCGAGCTCACGCCCGAAGAGAAGCTGCTGCATGCGATCTTCGGCCGGGCCGGCGAGGACGTGAAGAACGATTCGCTCGAGGTGCCCTCGGGCGTCGAGGGAATCGTGATCGCCACGGAGAAGTTTTCCCGGCAGATGAGCCTCTCCGAGGAGGAGCGGCGCGAGTTCCAGAAGCAGCTCAAGGAGGCCGAAAGCGAGGGCAACCTGCGGATCGCCGAAGCCTTCGGCGGTTTCGTCAAGGAGATCGAGGGCGTGCTGCAGAAGCCGCTCACCGCCGCCGACGGCAGCCCGCTGGTCCGCAACCAGGATCACAAGGTGGTGGCGGAGCGGGCGGCGGCGTTCAGGCTCGAGGAACTCGACATCCGGTCCCCCGAGCGGAAGACCGCCGTGGAAAAGCTGTTCAAGACGCTCTGGCCGACCGTCGAAGAGGCGATCGATGCCAAGGAGCGGCGTCTCAACAGCATGAAGCGCGGCGACGAGCTGCGTCCGGGTGTGTTGCAGATGGTGAAGGTCTATGTCGCGGCCAAGCGGGTGATCTCCGTCGGCGACAAGATGGCCGGCCGCCACGGCAACAAGGGCGTGATCGCGAAGATCCTGCCCAAGGAAGACATGCCGTTCCTGGCGGACGGCACCCCGGTGCAGATCCTGCTCAACCCGCTCGGCGTGCCCAGCCGCATGAACGTGGGGCAGATCCTCGAGACGCACCTCGGCTGGGCGGGCAAGTTGCTCGGGTTCCAGGCGATCACTCCGGTCTTCGACGGCGCGAGCGAGGACGACATCAACACCGTGCTCGCCGACGCCGGGCTGCCGAAGCACGGCAAGGCGCAACTCTTCGACGGCCGCACGGGTGAGCCGCTCGAGCAGGAGACGACGGTCGGCTACATCTACATGCTGAAGCTGCACCACCTCGTGGACGACAAGGTCCACGCACGCTCCACGGGCCCCTACTCGCTCATCACCCAGCAGCCGCTCGGCGGCAAGGCCCGATTCGGTGGCCAGCGGTTCGGGGAGATGGAAGTCTGGGCCCTCGAGGCCTACGGGGCCGCCTACATCCTCCAGGAACTCCTCACGGTCAAGAGCGACGACGTGGAGGGACGCACCAAGATCTACGAGAGCATGGTGAAGGGGGAGAACACGCTCGAGGCCGGCACCCCGGCGAGCTTCGACGTGCTCACCAACGAGATCCGCGGATTGGCTCTCAACATGTCGCTGGAAAAGCGCCGCATCTGAAACTCATACACGCCACAGGAGATTTCTCGTGAGCATCGGCGAATCCACCTACGATCGCGTCAACGACTACTCGGCCGTGAAGATCAGCCTGGCGCGGCCGCACGACATCCGCAGCTGGTCATTCGGCGAGGTGAAGAAGCCGGAGACGATCAACTACCGCACCTACCGTCCCGAGAAGGACGGACTGATGTGCGAGAAGATCTTCGGACCGGAAAAGGACTGGGAGTGCTCCTGCGGCAAGTACCGCGGGATGAAGTACAAGGGCATGATCTGCGACCGCTGCGGCGTGAAGGTCACCCACAGCCGCGTTCGCCGCAAACGGATGGGCCACATCGAACTGGCTGCTCCGGTCGTGCACATCTGGTTCTTCAAGGCGATGCCCAGCCGCCTGGGCGCGCTGCTCGACATGAAGACGTCGAGCCTGGAGAAGGTGATCTATTTCCAGGACTACGTCGTCCTCGACCCCAAGGACACGCCCCTCAAGAAGCAGCAACTGCTCACCGAGGAGGAGTTTCGCGAGGCCCGCACGACCTACGGCGAGACGGCGTTCGACGCGGAAATGGGGGCCGAGGCGGTGCGCAAGCTCCTGCTGGGCCTCGACCTCGTCCAGCTTTCCAAGGATCTCCGCGAGGAGCTCCACACCACTGGCTCGAAGCAGAAGAAGAAGGATCTCGTCAACCGGCTCAAGATCGTGG